>CBDTZB010000736.1:0-1504 GCA_965364795.1 uncultured Nocardioides sp. | reverse complement strand
TGACCTCGACGACCGGCACGTCGTACCGCTCCCGGGCGTCGCGCAGCATCGCTGCACTCGCGGAGTTGCAGGCGATGACCAGAGCTTTGACTCCCTGGTGGACCAGATGGTCCAAGCACTCAAGTGCGTACTCGCGGACCTCGCCGATGCGCTTGGGCCCGTACGGCGCCCGCGCCGTGTCTCCGAGGTAGAGCACCGACTCGTGGGGCAACTGGTCGATCACCGAGCGGGCGACGGTCAACCCACCGAAGCCGGAATCGAAGATGCCGATGGGGGCATCCACGGTTCCGGAGTTCATCGGTGAGAGCGGTGGCATCGGTGAAGTGTAGAACTGCGGCCTGCGATGTGGTCCACCGTGGGACGTAGGTCACGTTGTTAGCTGCGGTTAGGCTCGCGCCATGCTTCGCTCCCTCCTCACCGCTGGCACGCTCGGCCTGCTCCTCAGCGGGGCTCCCGCTGTCCACGCCGCACCCGCAGCTCCCGCAGCTCAGGACTTCGAGGCGCCCCGCGTGCTGGCGATCTCGGTCGACGCTCTCAGCCCGGCGGCGATCCGCAAGATCGGGAAGACCGGTGCACCGAATCTCTACCGCCTGATCCGGCAGGGTGCGGGCACCATGAACGCCCGCACCACCTACGAGCAGACCTACACCCTGCCCAACCACGTGTCGATGGTGACGGGGCGGCGGGTCAACGCCCGACGGGGCGGCCACGGCGTCGATTTCAACGACGACCGCCCCGGAACCGTCCAGAGCGCGGCGGGGCGACCGATCGCTTCCATCTTCACCCAGGTCAACGAAGCCGGCGGCTCGACCGCCGTGTTCTCGACCAAGACCAAGTTCTCGATCTTCAAACGCTCCTGGCCCGCAGCGGTCAACCGCCTCACGATCCGCGAAGAGCGTGACCGTGCCCTGATGAAGGCTGCCCGCGCGGACCTGATCAAGAAGGGCCGCGACTTCACCTTCGTCCACTTCGGCAAGATCGATCAGGTCGGTCACGCCCGCGGCTTCCAGTCCAAGCCCGACCTCCGAGCGGTCCGCCAGGTCGATGCGTTGGTCGGCAAGTTGATCAAGGCCATCGACAACCACGATTCCCTGGCCAACACTGTGGTCATCCTGACGGCCGACCATGGCGGTCTGGGCAAAAGCCACGGCAACGCCCGGAGCCTGGCGAACTACCGAGTCCCGTTCTTGGTTTGGGGTCAGAGCATTGAGCGCGCGAACCTCTACCGCCTCGGCTCGTCCTACCGCGACCCCGGCCGTCGCCGCGTCTCCTACGCCGGCAAGCAGCCCATCCGGAACGGCGACCTGGCCAACCTCGCCGCCGATCTCCTCGGGCTCGCCCCCGTCCCCGGCAGCGAGTTCGACGCCCGACAGCGTCTCCGCGTCAGCTGACCTGAGACTCGCGTCCGCACAACGCCTGTGGCCCGACCTCTCGTGGATGGTCGGGCTGTGGGGCGTGGTCGTCAGGGTTCGTGCGCGTCAGGTGGTGGTGGTCGTCTTGTTCC
>CBDTZB010000735.1:0-1511 GCA_965364795.1 uncultured Nocardioides sp. | reverse complement strand
CCTGTGCGACCGAACGCACGCTGAGCCGACGCGCGACACGCACTCATCTCGGCATGAGTGCGACCTTCGCGTCGGAATAGGCGGGCCAGATCAGCCGTTGGGTGGGAACCGACGACCGGGAGTGTGAGGCATGACGACAGACCTAGGACGAAACAAAGAGAACGTGAAGGCGTTCTACGACCTGATGTTCAACCAGTGCCGCCCCCGCGAGGCCATCGACCGGTACGCCGGTGCTGAGTACCGGCAGCACAACTCGCATGTCACGGATGGCAAGGAAGGCTTCGTGACCTACTTCGAGCAGATGGCCGAGGGATACCCCGGCAAGCATGTGGAGTTCGTCAGAGCCTTCGCTGAGGGTGACCACGTCATCCTGCATTGCCACCAGACCTGGCCCGGTTCAGAAGACTATGCGGGGATCGACATCTTCCGTCTGGACGCCGACGGCAAGATTGTTGAGCACTGGGACGTACTGCAGGTGATCCCCGAAACATCAGCCAACGACAACGGAATGTTCTGACCGGGCATCTAGATGCACCTGGCTGGCGCGACTCCGGCCGAGGCTACTCCCGCGGAGGCGGACGCCGGCTCGACCTGATCACCAGGTAGATGGCGATCGCGATGAAAGCAACGAAGAACCCAACGGACACGAAGGTCAGCACCATCTCGGCGATCCGCGGTGTCAGATCAGACTGCTCCGAGACGAGGGCGACGGCCATGCCTCCAGCCTGCCAGACCAGCGGCTACGGTCTGGCCCATGGAGACCCTCGAAGGCGTGACCATCCGCGGCGAGGACTGGTACGCCGAAGCGCTCGGCGCGAAACGCTACGTCGACGTCAGTTTCATCGACGTCGACCTGAGCGAGGTCACCTCTTCCGGGGCGCACTTCGAGCGGTGCGTCTTCCGCAGTTGTCGCTTCAACTCCTCCGTCCACATCGCCACGGCCTTCGTGGCGTGCACGTTCACCGGGTGCAACTTCTTCGACGCCACGCTGGACGGCTGCAAACTCACCGGCTCCGTCCTCGACGGCTGCACCCTGCGCCCGATGAAGGTCCTCGGGGGCCTGTGGCGGGGCGTCACGATCCGCTCGGCCAACTTGTCCTCCCTAGACCTGGCTGGCCTGGACCTCTCTGAATCCGACCTCTCCGGGACCGACCTGCAAGGGACGTCGCTGCGCGGCGTACGCCTCAACGGAGCCGTGCTGCACCGCACCGATCTGCGGAAGGCCGACCTTCGCGGCGCGGAACTCGGCGGAGTCGATCTGACCGAGGCCCGGCTCGGTGAGACCCGGCTGGATCTCCTCGGAGCCGTCGTCCTCGCTGAGCAACACGGCGCCAATGTGGACCCCGGCACGGCGTGACCCCGATCACGGTGGACCGGCACCCCCATCGCTGAGCTTGGGCGGCATACTGGAGGCGTCTTTCCACCCCGTCAGGAGCACCCCATGACCACGCGGCTGAACCCCTTCGACCAACTCGCCAGCTCGATCCTCGCTGGCAAGCCCGCGACTGAGG
>CBDTZB010000734.1:0-1520 GCA_965364795.1 uncultured Nocardioides sp. | reverse complement strand
GCAACCGTCAGTGGCCCACCCCACAAGCGGCGGAGTGGGGCAGGTCCAGCACGAAGAAGCGGTACGAACTGGTCACACCCCCGAGGTCGCGAGTCGCCAGGTCGAATCGCAACGGCATCCGACGGTGGCACCGGGCCCATCTCCAGTTCTGTAGGGCGCTAGATGCGTGCCGCGCGACCGTGGACCAGGGCAACCGATCGGTTCTACCGTGACTGCATGACCGACCGTGCCGAGCTGAGCGCCCCGCATTGTCCGACGTGCGGCCAGCCCCTCCGGCACGGCGACCACCTCCAACCCGACAACGCCACACTGGTGATGGCCTCCGGCAACGCCGGCATCACCTTCGAAACGCAAGGGCGCTGCGAGAACGAGGCATGCGCTGACTTCGGCAGTGAGTTCGCACCCGAAGAATGGCTTGGACCGACCAGCGGCGAGTAAGGGTGTGGCGCAGGCGGCCGTGTGACGTGGCTGGATGAGTCCGTCCCGAATGTCTGTGTCCACGTCTACCGTGACCTCGTGGACCCGATCAACGTTCATTTCTGCTTCGACGACGACCCCGACTTCGCCACCGATGCCGACCGCGACAGCCGCATTCTTCAGGCCTGGCACCAGCAACTGTGGAGCAAGTCCCTGCCCAGCGGTGACCGGATCTCCTGGGACGTCGAGCCAGGCGACACCATCGCGACCACCCACTCGAACTACCGGCGACGGCGCCGACGTCAAGGTCGTCCAGCAGATGCTGGGACACGGCTCGGCGACGATGACCCTCGACACCTACGGCCACCTCTTCGAGGACCGGCTCGACGAGGTCGGCGATGCGATGGACCGGGCCCGCGACGCAGCGCGCGAGCGTCGTGCCCGACTCCATCTCGTTGCCCAGGTCGATCCTGCTGTTGCCCCAGTGTTGCCCCAGCCCGATTCGGCAGGAAATGCCGAAGGGGCCCTGCCCAGCGTTTCCGCTGGCCAGGACCCCCATTCTGCGTTGTACCCCCGACCGGATTTGAACCGGCGTTACCGCCGTGAGAGGGCGACGTCCTAGGCCGCTAGACGACGGGGGCTTGCAGATGCCGCTCGATGAGCGGCGGAGAGAACTCTATCCAAGATGGAGTTCCGCTCCAAATCCGGATTCGAGGAACCGGACTCGCTGGGGTACTAGGACTCGAACCTAGAACAACTGGACCAGAACCAGCCGTGTTGCCAATTACACCATACCCCATGGGGGTATCAGATCGACCGCAGTGCGATCGCCCTGACCACCACTCGGTTCCCTGCGGAACCGATCCCGAACGTTACACGCGCGGGGGTGAGCCCTCCAAAACGGGGTCCCCCGACGTCGGTGGCGGCAGCGCTCGCCCGATCGGCGGACCAGTGTTGACCATGCCCATCAGCGAGGCCACCCACGATGCGAGCGCGAGGTAGACCAGCGACTGGGTCAGCGTGGAGAGGATCATCCACCAGCTGCTCTCCCCGGTGGCGGTCAGCGCAGTGGTGAGATCGCCGAACGCCAGCGCCAGGCCGAA
>CBDTZB010000733.1:0-1522 GCA_965364795.1 uncultured Nocardioides sp. | reverse complement strand
GGACCGGCCGGTCGGCGACGAGTCTGCCGTCGCTGACGAACCCCTCCTCCCGGCCATCCAGATGCGCCACGAGCCTGTTCCTCCAGCCCGCGACCTCTTCGGCCCGGTCCGGCTGGTGGATCAGGTTCCGCGATTCCGTGGGATTGGGCTGACCCCGTTTCGTAGGTCCAGTCGTTATGAGAGTCGTCCTGTTGCCCGCGGTCGCGGGCAGGGAGACTGGTCAGATCATGACGAACAGCAGGAAGCGTCACACCCCGGAGCAGGTCGTCCGTAAGCTCGGGCAGGCCGACAGGATGCTCACCGATGGTCAGGACGTCGCGGCGGTGTGCCGGGAGCTGGGGGTGTCCGAGCAGACGTACTACCGGTGGCGGAACCAGTACGGCGGCCTCAAGGCCGACGACGCAAAGCGCCTGAAGGAGTTGGAGAAGCAGAACGCGACCCTGAAGCGTCTGCTGGCGGAAGCGGAGCTGGAGAAGGCCGCGCTCAAGGAGCTGGCTGAGGGAAACTTCTAAGCCCGGACAGGCGCCGCGCCGCCGTCGATCACCTCAAGCGCAAGTTGCGGGTGAGCGAACGGATGGCGTGCCGTCTGGTCGGGCTGAGCCGCTCCGCGTACCGGCGACCGCTCAAGGGCGACACGGTCACGGACCCGGATCGGGCGCTCAGGGAGTGGCTGCGCGCCTGGGCGAAGGACCATCCCCGCTACGGGTATCGGCGGGCGTATCACGACGCCCGCGCCGAGGGGTGGGTGGTGAACCACAAGAAGATCCAACGCCTGTGGCGTGACGAAGGGCTCCGGGTCCCGCAGCGGCGTCGACGCAAGCGCGTCGGGTCCTCGACCGTCGACGCGCCGACGGCGGACGCGCCGAACGTGGTGTGGGCGGTGGACTTCCAGTTCGACGCCGACGAGCACGGACGATTGATCAAGATCTGCTCGATCGTCGACGAACACACCCGGGAGTGCATCGGCGGCCTCGTGGAGCGCTCGATTACCGCCGACCGACTCACCGCCCACCTCGAGGACCTCGTCGCCGCCCGGGGCGCCCCGGCGGTGCTCAGGTCGGACAACGGGCCGGAGTTCATCAGCGAGGCGATGGCCGACTGGGCCGGCACCCGCACCGGCCTGTCCTACATCCCTCCGGGCTCGCCGTGGCGCAACGGGTACGTCGAGTCGTTCAACAGCCGGATCCGCGACGAGTGCCTCAACATCAACAGCTTCTACTCGCTGCTGCACGCACAGGTCATCATCGGCGACTGGAAGGACGAGTACAACCACCACCGCCGGCACTCCTCGCTCGGCTACCTAACCCCAGCCGAGTACGCTCGGCAGTGCACCCATCAAATGGAAACCGACGACTCACAGAACGTCCGGACCGAATGAAGGGGGCGGCTCAACCCGACGTTCGACGAGGCGAAGGACGTCGACGTAGCGCGCACGGAACAACGCTCCGTACTCCACCGCATCATCCTTCACACGCCGCTCCGCCGTTCTCGTGCACCGACTCGTCTCGAACCGCACCTACAC
>CBDTZB010000732.1:0-1526 GCA_965364795.1 uncultured Nocardioides sp. | reverse complement strand
AGGAGGCGCTGGACCGGGGTGTCGACGGTGAGACCCGCGGTGTCCACGATCTGCTCGACACTGACGAAGGCCCGGTCGGCGGCCATGCAGAACAGGTCGTCAAAGTAGGGGTCGGGACCCAGGTAGCTCGCGTTGCCGTGCTGGTCGGCCCGGTTGAGGTGCACCAGAGCCACGTCGAGCCGCAGGGCGGGCATGGCGACGAGGTCTTCGAACTCACCGTTCTCATCGGCGTACGGGCTGGTGACCGTGACGATGTCCGGGTTGTGCACCATGACGTCGGAGCCCAAACCTGCACGCATCGGCAGGAACGGCAGTCGCTGCGCCGCGGCGCGTAGACCGGCCTGGAACATGCCTTCGTCGAGTTCGACGATCTCGGAGATCGTGCCCTCCTGACGAGCCTTCTGGAAGTTCGGCTCCAGGGGAACCGAGTCGAGACTGACGAAGGCGTAGACGAGCTTGCGGACCTTGCCAGCGCGCACGAGGAGGCCGACGTCGGCGCCTCCCCAGCTGACGATGGTCAGGTCCTTCAGGTCGGAGCGCAGGATGGCGCGCACCAGGGCCATCGGCTTACGGCGCGGGCCCCAGCCCCCGATCCCGATAGTCATGCCGTCACGGAGTTCCGCGACGATCTCGTCGATAGTCATCCGCTTGTCGCGGGGTCCCTTAGTCACTTCTTACCTGCCTTGTCCGTGCCTGCGAAGTCGTCCCGGAGTTCATCCGCCACACCGGCGAGGTTCAACTCCATCGTGAAACCTTGTTCAAAGCGGTAGCTCTTGTTGACGTCGGTCGGGTCGATCCCGTTGAGCGCCTCCTTGGCGGCCCGGATGACCCGGGTGTCCTTGGCGGCGATCTCACCCGCGACGCCGAGGGCGGTCTCAAGGAGTTGCTCGTGGGGGACGACCTCCAACACGGAGCCGAACTGCAACAGATCGGCCGCCTTGATGGTCCGCGCGGTGAAGTAGAGGCTGCGCATCATGTGCTGGGGGACCAGTCGGGCCATATGGGTGGCTGCGCCGAGAGCTCCCTGGTTGACTTCGGGAACCCCGAAGAAGGCCTGGTCGTCGGCGATCACACAGTCGGCGTTGCCAACAAGACCGACGCCTCCGCCGAGGCAGAAGCCGTTGACCGCTGCGATCACCGGGACCGAGCACTCATAGACCGCCTTGAACGCCGCGTAGCAGCCCTTGTTGGCGCCAATGAGGGCGTCGAAACCGGTGGTGTTCTGCATTTCCTTGATGTCGACCCCGGCGTTGAAGCCGCGGCCTTCGGCGCGCAGCACCACGACGTGCGTGGCCGGGTCGGCGCTCGCTTCGTCGAGGGCGCCGGCGACGTCGAACCAACCCTGAACGGTCAGGGCATTGACCGGAGGGTTCTCCATGGTGATGACGCGGATTCCGTCGTCACGTAACTCGGAGGTGATGGGCATTTGGGCTCCCGTTCTCTCGGTGGTCGAGACCGACCAAGCATTTGCTTGGTAGGGTACCAGTCATGGTGCTTGCTCTTGATCTGTCCGGCCGTGTGGCTCT
>CBDTZB010000731.1:0-1529 GCA_965364795.1 uncultured Nocardioides sp. | reverse complement strand
GTGGCAAGAACCCGATCCTCATCCTGCGCGACGCCGACCTGGAGAAGGCCGCCGAAGGGGCGGTGCGCGCGACGTTCTCCAACGCCGGCCAACTCTGCGTGGCGATGGAGCGAATGTTCATCGCCGATCAGGTCTATGACCGGTTCGTCGAGCGCTTCGTGGCACGCACCCAGGCGATGACGCTGGGCGCGACCCTTGAGTGGGGCAACGACATGGGCAGCCTGATCTCGCAGGACCAGTTGGACACGGTGGTGGCCCACGTCGATGACGCCGTCGCCAAGGGAGCCCGGGTGTTGGCCGGTGGTCGGGCACGACCCGATCTGGGTCCGTACTTCTACGAGCCGACCATCCTTGAGGGCGTCACGCCCGACATGACCTGCTTCGGTAACGAAACCTTCGGCCCGGTGATCGCGCTCTACCGCTTCCACGACGAGTCCGACGCGGTCGCCCGTGCCAACGCGGGGGAGTACGGCCTGAACGCCTCGATCTATACCCAGGACGGCAAGCGCGGACGCGAGTTGGCCCGACAGATCAAGTGCGGCACCGTCAACGTCAACGAGGCCTTCGGGGCCACCTTCGCCAGCATCGACGCCCCCATGGGCGGGATGCGGGATTCCGGGATGGGCCGGCGTCAGGGCGGCGAAGGCATCCACCGTTACACCGAGACCCAGTCCGTGGGCACCCAACGACTGATCCGGTTCGCACCCATGTTGGGGATGTCCGACCAGACGTACGGCAAACTCATGACAGCAAACCTGAAGATGATGAAGAAGTTGGGAAGGGCCTGACCATGAGCTCGACAGATGCCGCCACCGCGAATCCCGGTAAGCGCCAGAAGTTCGACTACGACGTGCTCGTCGTTGGGTCAGGCTTCGGTGGCTCTGTCACCGCGCTGCGCCTGACCGAGAAGGGCTACAAGGTCGGCGTCATCGAGGCCGGTGCGCGCTTTGAGGACGACCAGTTCGCGGACAACTCCTGGGACGTCAAGAAGTACCTCTTCCGGCCCGAGGTCGGGTGCTACGGCATCCAGCGCATCGACGCGCTGAAGGACTGCCTGATCGTCTCCGGCGCCGGAGTCGGAGGCGGGTCGCTGGTCTACGCGAACACGCTCTACGAACCGCTCCCGGCGTTCTACAACGACGCGCAGTGGAGCCACATCACCGACTGGAAGTCCGAGCTCGAGCCGTTCTACAACCAGGCCAAGCGGATGCTGGGTGTGGTGGAGAACCCGCTGCGCACCCCGGCCGACGAGGTGATGGAGAAGGTCGCCAACGAGATGGGTGTGGGTGACACCTTCCACCCGACTCCCGTGGGCGTCTTCTTCGGTGGCCCGGAGAACCAGCCGGGTGACAACGTCCCGGATCCGTTCTTCGGTGGCGCCGGTCCGGAGCGCAAGACCTGCATCGGCTGTGGTGAGTGCATGAGCGGGTGCCGCCACAACGCCAAGAACACCCTGATGAAGAACTACCTCTACCTCGCCGAAGAGAACGGCGCGAAGATCATGCCGTTGACTACGGTCACTCAGATCA
>CBDTZB010000730.1:0-1529 GCA_965364795.1 uncultured Nocardioides sp. | reverse complement strand
TGCGGAACCTTGGCGAGGTACTGCTGGTGCTGGTCCTCGGCGTAGTAGTACGTCGGCGCGTCTTTGATCTCGGTGGTGGTCTCACCGAGGCGACGGCGGGTGAGTTCGTCGCTGTAGACCTTGGTCAGCGCCACAGCGGTCTCCTGCTGCTCGGGCGTGGTGGTGTAGATCGCGGAGCGGTACTGGGTGCCGACATCGTTGCCCTGGCGCATGCCCTGGGTCGGGTCGTGCACCTCGAAGAAACGCTTGACCAGTTCGGCGTAGGTGGTCTGGGAGGGGTCGTACACGACCCGGACGGCCTCGGTGTGGCCCGTGCGACCCGAGCAGACCTCTTCATAGGAGGGGTGCGGGGTGTGGCCGCCGGCGTACCCGACCGAGGTGGAGTAGACGCCCGGCATCTGCCAGAAGATCTCCTCGGCTCCCCAGAAGCAGCCCAATCCGAAGATCGCGACCTCGTGTCCTTGGGGTGCGGTGTCGGTGACCAACGGGGCGTCGAGGACGCGGTGTTTCGCGGCGAGTTGGAAGGGGCTCTGCGATCGACCCGGCAGAGCCTCATCGGCGCCGGGGAGGGTGGTTTTGCTTCGTCCGAACATGACGCCATCATCTCAGGGCGACCAAAACATCCAGGCCAGGCGGGACCGTGACACGATGCCGCCGTGGGATACCTCGTCGAGACCAGCGGTCGGCTGCGCCTGCCCGAATCGCAGGAGCCGGCTGCGCTGACCGCAGCTCGCCAACAGATGTTGGCCCTCCCCGAGTCCGGATGGCTGAGCGGCGACATCGTGACCGCCACGCTGGACGAGCTCGCGCAGTTCGCGGCGGCGTGCCACCTTCAGCGCGAGGGAGACGACCTGGTCTGCGTCACAGATGAAGACGGCGATCCGAAGTGGTCGGAGCAGGCCACCGCTTTTTGGGCGGCGCTGGCGCCTTTCGTGGGCGAGGGACAGGTCGACTTCGAAGGAGAAGATGACGAGCGATGGTCCTACGTCTTCGTCGAGGGTCGCCTCGAGCAAATCGGACGCAACGGCTGGGACGGCACGGGCGAGTCAATCGACGAGGTCGCGCCCGGGTCACAGGACAACCCGGTGGCAGTGCCAACGGGTAGGAAGCCCCGAACCAGTGGCCGCTACCTCATCATCGGCTGCATCGCTTTGTTCGGCGGCATCTTCAGCGTGAGCCTCGGGGGCATCGTCGGCTGGTTGGCCATCGCGATCGGGGTCTACGACATCTATACGGGTTTGCGGATGCGGCGCGAGGCCGCCGCAACGTCTGGGCCGCCGAACTACTGACACAACGAGCCAAAAAGGCCTCCAGAGGGCCGATTCTCACGATTAATTGCACGTTCTGTCAGTAATTCGGCAGGGATCTGACGGGCGAAGCGCCCGACCACGCGCGGCGCGTGGTGAGTAGGGGCCATCGGGTCGGGCATCGGAGCGAGTTGGCCGTTAGGCTCGAGTGGTGAGCGAACAAGAGCACCTGAGCAAGTCCGGTTTCGAGACGCGTGCGATCCACGCCGGCTACGAACCGGA
>CBDTZB010000729.1:0-1531 GCA_965364795.1 uncultured Nocardioides sp. | reverse complement strand
TGCCGTAACCACCGGAGGCGAGGACGACGACGTCGGCGACGTGGGTCTGGATCTCTCCGGAAACCAGGTCGCGGGCGATGATGCCGCGGGTCTTGCCGTCAACCACGATGAGTTCGAGCATCTCGTGGCGGGTGTGCATCTCGACGGTGCCGGCAGCGATCTGACGCTCGAGAGCCTGGTAGGCACCAAGCAGCAGTTGCTGACCCGTCTGACCGCGGGCGTAGAACGTGCGGGAAACCTGCACACCACCGAAGGAACGGTTGTCGAGGAGGCCGCCGTACTCACGGGCGAAGGGAACACCCTGAGCCACGCACTGGTCGATGATGTTCACCGACTCCTCGGCCAAGCGACGCACGTTCGTCTCGCGGGAGCGGTAGTCGCCACCCTTGACGGTGTCGTAGAAGAGGCGCTCGATTGAGTCGCCGTCGCCCTTGTAGTTCTTAGCGGCGTTGATCCCGCCCTGGGCGGCGATCGAGTGGGCGCGACGCGGGGAGTCCTGGTAGCAGAAGGACTTCACTGCGTAGCCGGCCTCGCCCATCGTGGCCGCAGCCGCAGCGCCGGCAAGGCCGGTGCCGACGATGATCACCGAGAGCTTGCGCCGGTTGGCCGGGTTGACCAGGCGCGCTTCGAACTGGCGCTTGGTCCATTTCTCGCCGATCGGGCCCTCGGGGGCCTTGGTGTCGGCGATCGGCTCGCCGGGGGTGAAGTAGTCAGCGGCGTCGGAACGCGCGCCTGTGGTGTCGGACAGTTCGCTCATCAGATTTCCGATCTTCTCTTCGGCGTTCAGTCGACGATGCCGACGATGACGGACAGCGGCACCAGGGCGAAGCCACCGGCGATCACGACCGCGAGGGTGTAGCCGGCCATGTTGGCGCGCTTGCGCGACTGCGGCGTGTTGGTCAGGCCGAGGGTCTGGCAGGCACTCCACACGCCGTGGCGCAGGTGCATGGCCAACGCGCCCATGGCGAGAAGGTAGATCACCGAGACGTACCAGAACTCAGGCTGGAAACCGGCGACCAGGCGGGTGTACGCCGACTCGGCGTCACTTCCCGGGGTGATCGTGCGGGTGGTGAGGTGCAGGATGTGGAAGACGATGAACAGAAGGAGAGCGACGCCGCCCCATCGCATCATCCGCGAGGAGAGCGTGGCGCCCACGGCCTTCTTCACGACGTACTTCTGCGAGCGCGCCTTCTCAGCGCGACCCCACAGCTTGAAGGCCGCGTAGGCGTGGCCGATCAGGGCGAGGATCAGGACGACACGGATGATCCACAGGAGTCCGGCGTAGGGAAGGATCGGCTCGCCGAACTCGCGCAGATGCTCGGCGTACCCGTCGAAGGCTTCCTGTCCGGAGAAGACCTTCAGGTTGCCGTACATGTGCAGCAGCACATAGCCGATGAAGATCAGGCCGGTGATGGCCATCAACAACTTCAGGGCGATGGTGGATCGCGTAGCGCGGATTCCCTTGACGAGCTTCGGCTCGATGTTTTGTCTGGTTGGTGCCACGGTGGCAACGGTACCTCCACCGATGGGG
>CBDTZB010000728.1:0-1535 GCA_965364795.1 uncultured Nocardioides sp. | reverse complement strand
GAAGGCCTCGGTGATCGCCGCTCAGGAGGAGCAGGACGTGCCCGGCGGGCTCAAGCCGAACCCTCTGGAGTTGAAGGACTCCGTCCCGGACCTGGGGGATTGTGAGTACTTCGGCGTCGACAAGGAGGACCTCGAGCTTTGCCCGCGCGGTGACGTCGACGGTGACAAGACGATGATCCTGATCGGTGACAGCCACGCTCGACAGTGGATCCCGCCGCTGGAGCAGATCGCCGAGGACAACGGTTACGTCGTTTACTTCTTGGTGCGCGAGGGCTGCCCCGCGGTCGACCAGACCCCTTGGCGGCAGAACGGCGGGGGACCGGTGACCCAGTGCGCCGACTTCCAGGACTGGGCCGCGGAAACGGTGGCGGAACTGCGCCCCGACATCACACTGACCGGGACCGACGCCAACGAGAACGGCTACGCCAGCGACGAGGGCGAGCTGATCATCGAGGACGACGACGTCGCGGAAGCCGTCGAGACCGGCATGCTGGCGACGCTGGAACGGGTCATGCCGTTCTCGGACCGCACCGTGATCTTGGGTGATCCGCCGATCCACGAGGTCAATCCCATCAAGTGCCTGACCAAGCGCGGCGAACCCACGCTTCTCGGCTGCCTGGGGCCGCCGGAGCAGCGCTCCCTCCAGATGCGCGACGCGGTGAAGCGTGCCGGCGAAGCCGCGGGGGCGGAGTACCTCGAGACCGAGCAGTGGTTCTGCTGGAACGACCTGTGCCCCACGGTGGTCGGCGACTACGTGACTCACCGGGACCGCGAGCACATCACGATCCCGTACTCGCTCTACCTCGGTCCGGAGATCGAGCGAAAGTTGAAGTTGGCCGAGTAGGGCGCCTCAGCCGAGGACCGACTGCACTGCCTGGACGAGCCGCGCGTCATCAGGGGTCACCATCGGACTGAAGCGGGCAACGACCTGACCCTCAGCGTTGACGAGGAACTTCTCGAAGTTCCAGCCGACGTCGCCGGTCTTGCCGGTCTCGTCGGGGGTCGGGACAAGGGTCTCGTAGATCGGGTGGCGGTCCGCGCCGTTGACGTCGATCTTCTCGCTCATCGGGAAGGTGACGCCGTACATCGCGGAACAGAACTCTGCGATCTCCTCCGAGGAGCCTGGCTCTTGCCCGCCGAACTGGTTGCACGGGAGGCCGACGACGGCGAAGCCGCGGTCGGCGTACTGCTCGTGGAGGGACTCCAGTCCGGTGTACTGCGGGGTCAGTCCGCACTTGCTGGCGACATTAACCAGAAGAGCGGGGGAGCCCCCGGTCAGATCGGCCAGAGTGCCAGCGGTCCCGTCGAGGCGGGCGATCGGAGTGTCCAGAAGGCTCATGGGGCCGATCGTAGGGGCCGGTGGTTTCGAGACGGGACTTCGTCCCTCCTCAACCAGCTGGGGGACGGCTTCGTGCCTCCTCGGCCAGCGGGGGGACGGCTGCGTCCCTCCGCGACCAGCGAGGCCGGTGCGGAACTGTGTGCCTCCGGCAGGATTCGAACCTGCGGCACCTGGTACCGGAAACCAGTGCTCTATC
>CBDTZB010000727.1:0-1539 GCA_965364795.1 uncultured Nocardioides sp. | reverse complement strand
GCCGCCTCGATCCTCAGTTCAGGAGTGGGCGGCGTGTCGGCGTAGCGGTGCACCCCGCGATGGATTGAGACGATCCGTCGGCCGTTCAGGACCTCTTTGTTGAGGCCGGCCGCATGAGCTTCGCGGGTCGTGAACACTCGACCGCGAAGGGCCAACGGGAGGGGGACGGGCGATGGCATGCCCCGACAGTCGCTCTGCAGTCGGTCGAACTACACCGGCAAGCCGAAAGTCGTGGAAAACGGAGGAGGCTTGGATCCGCTGTGGATGAACAATCGTGACGAAATTCGTCAGGGACCGTCCACAGAGTGACGAACTACGTCACAAAATTCGGGGCTACGGGGTGACGCCGTGCTCGCGGAGGACGGGCTCGGGGTTGACCGGGCCGCCGCCGCCGGGGCGAATTTCCAGGTGCAGGTGCGGGCCGGTGACATTGCCGGTGGAGCCGGCGTAGCCGATGACCTGGCCCGGATCGACCTTGTCGCCAGGAGAGACCGCGATGCGGCTCTGGTGGCAGTACCAGACCTCGGTGCCGTCGAGCAGTGTGACGACGGTGCGGTTGCCGTAGGCGCCTTCGTAGCCGGTCGACTTCACGGTGCCGGCGGCCAAGGAGACGATCGTGCTGCCCGAAGGTCCGGCGAAGTCCAAGCCGGTGTGGCTACGCGACCACAATGCGCTGGACTGACCAAAACGCGCCGTCAGGTTGTAGCCGGTGACCGGGAGGACCCACTGGTTCTTCTTCAGCTCGTCACTTTGCTGGTCGACCTTGGCGGCGAGATCCTTGAGCGCCTGATCGCGCTGGTTCTTCTGTGTGCGGAGCTGCTTGGTGAACGTGACGCGATCAAAGTCGCGGCTGACGTCGACGGATCCTGCAGCGATGGCGGCGCTGTCGTCGCCGGTGTAAGACTCCGAGATGGTCTGGTACCTGCCGGCGCCGAGGGTATCGGTGTCGGTGGCGTTGCCCACGGCCGTGGACAAGAAGCCAGCGGTGATCAAGACGATCGCGCCAGCCATGGCCGGCGTGGGACGCAACTTGTGGCCCCGCTTGGGCCGAGTCGCCGCTCGGCGACCGCCGGGATCGCGCGGGGTCGACTGTCGTGAGTCAAGTCGGCGTTTGGGCGCTGACGACGTCACGCAATACCTCCGTGCGAAAAGGGGGAGTGGAACTGCTCGAGCCTAACCGACGATCCCCGCCAGATGGAACTCAATTGGACGAGAATATGCATTGTCTATGCATCGCCTCCTGATATTCCGCTCGGAGTGTGACGAGGATTACCACCTCCTCAGGATGCTGATCAGCGCCGAAGTGGGAAGATGCCCGGCATGTCAGAAGACCGCCTCCACCGTGTGGTCGTCGGCGCGTGTGCTGACGAAGCGCGGTCCCGACTGCGCGCCCGCGCCCTGCTGATGGCCGGGTGGGAGGTCGTCTACGTCGGCGGTGAACAGTCCGTGGAGCAGTTAGCGCGGACCGCTGAGGCCGAGGACGCGGGGTCGGTGGTGGTCGATGCCAGCACCGACGATCGCGCCCGCCTGGAATCGCAC
>CBDTZB010000726.1:0-1540 GCA_965364795.1 uncultured Nocardioides sp. | reverse complement strand
CGGCCGGCACCGCCCACCCACGCGCGTGGGCCCGGTATGGGCCACGGAGTCGTGGACATGCGGCACCCGTCGACACGGAGTGACCGGCCAACGGTACGCGTGCTGGCGAATCAGGGTCAAACTCAGGACTGTGCCACCGGGCTCGAGGCTGTGGATGACGGCTTGCCGGGGCCTTTCGCCGCTTGTTAGGTTGCGGCCCACCAAGGTTCCCCGATCCGGTGGCCAAGACGGTAGTTCTCGGGTCGTGTGGAGCCGGTCGCGAGACCGTCCATCTGCCGCCTGACCTGCACACTTATGGTTCGAGCAGTAGGAGCGGACACCCGGGGTGTGGCACCAGCCGACGCCACGGGCCCGTGGTTCACAGACTGTGGACAAGTCTGTGGACAAAACGCCGCACAATCAGCTGCAGGAGAGGTAGGCCGGTGGACGACCAGGCAAACGATCTCGGGGACGTGTGGCGAGCCATCGTCCATGACCTCCAGGCGCATCAACGCGCCTGGCTGCGTGCCAGTGAGCCGGTGACACTGCACGAGAGCACGGCGATCATCGCGGTGCCCAACGACTTCACGCGCGGTCAGCTCGAGGGCCGACTGCGCGCCCAGCTCGAAGACGCGCTGAGCGAGTCGTTCGGGCGCGAGATCCGGCTGGCGGTCAGCGTCAACCCTGCTCTCGAGGATGTGTCGCCTCGTACACATGTCGATGAAGAGATAAGACCATCTAACGATATGTCGACAAATATGGTGGTTGATGATGGCACCCCGCCCGGCCTGATCCCGACCTCCAGCGCGCCGGCGCCCGCGTCCAGCAACCCCCCCGCCACCGATCCGGTCTCTGATCGTCGTGCCCACTCGGCCCTGGAGACCCGGCTCAACCCGAAATACACCTTCGAGACCTTCGTCATCGGTTCTTCCAACCGGTTCCCGCACGCAGCCGCGGTGGCCGTGTCGGAAGCGCCGGGCAAGGCCTACAACCCGCTGCTCGTCTACGGCGAGTCCGGACTGGGCAAGACCCACCTGCTCCACGCCATCGGCCACTACGTCCGCAGCCTCTACAGCAACGCCAAGGTCCGCTACGTCTCCAGCGAAGAGTTCACCAACGAATTCATCAACGCCGTGCGCGACGACCGGCAAGACCGGTTCAAGCGGCGCTACCGCGACGTCGACGTGCTGCTCATCGACGACATCCAGTTCCTGCAGGGCAAGACGCAGACGCAGGAGGAGTTCTTCCACACCTTCAACACGCTCCACAACGCCAACAAGCAGATCGTTCTGACCTCCGACCAGGCGCCGAAAAAGCTGGAGGCCCTCGAGGAGCGGCTGCGCAACCGGTTCGAGTGGGGCCTGATCACCGACGTGCAGCCCCCCGAGCTCGAGACCCGGATCGCCATCCTGCGCAAGAAGGCCGCGATGGACCGGCTCACCGCGCCGCCGGACGTGCTGGAGTTCATCGCCTCGAAGATCCAGACCAACATCCGCGAGCTCGAGGGTGCGCTGATCCGGGTGACCGCGTTCGCGAACCTCAACCGGCAGGAGGTCGACAT
>CBDTZB010000725.1:0-1542 GCA_965364795.1 uncultured Nocardioides sp. | reverse complement strand
CCACGGCAGGAGCACTCACGCCCAGCGCCGCGGCATGCCGGGCCTCGGCAGCACGGCTGGCCGCCGCCAGTAGCGCCTTGCTGGGCACGCAGCCCGTCCAGAGACAGTCCCCACCGGTGCGGTCGCGCTCGATGAGGGCGACCCTGGCGCCCAGCCGTGCGGCGGTCTTCGCGCCCACGATCCCGGCGGTCCCCCCACCGATGACGAGGAGATCCCAGGTGGTGCGGTCGGTGGAGGTCATGATCGGCTCGATTCGCGTAGTCAAGGTCGTGGTACTCCTGCAACCCCTCGGGGGCCTGAACGCTTCCACCGGCCGGCCCTGACTGGGCGATGCCCGCCACCCCAAACTCCTTCCTCAGCCTCAGCGATGCGGACATCTGCTGACACGACCCGCCGGATGCGCGGGCGTGATGGAATCGTTATGGACCCCACCAGGGTTTCCTCCTCACAGGCCAGTCGCCGGGACTGACCCGATCGGGAAAAGGGCATCAGCCAAGCCTGGCATCACGTTGTGATCCCCTACCACCACGAAAACTCCCAACCCAAGGCGGTAACGATGGACCGAGGCGATGCGCTGATTCTGTTCGGAGCGACGGGTGACCTCGCCCGCAAGAAGCTGCTCCCGGCCCTGTACCGGATGGAGGAGCGGGATGGGTTGGACCTCCCAGTGGTTGGGGTGGCTCTGTCCGACTGGGACGACGAACGCTTTCGGGGCCACGCGCGCGACGCCATCGCGGCGAAGATTCCAGCACCCGACCAGGGCGTCATCGAACGTCTCACTGACCGGTTGTCCCTGATCACGGGTGACTACAAGGACCCCGCCACGTTCGACCTCCTCGCGGAGCGGCTGGGCAGGGCCGGGGTGAAACGTCCCGTGTTCTACCTCGCGATCCCGCCATCAATGTTCCCCACCGTGGTGCAGGCCCTGGCGAAGGTCGGGCTCACCCGGACCGGTCGGATCGTGGTCGAAAAGCCATTCGGACGCGATCTGGAATCGGCGCGGCAACTGAACGAGGTACTCCACGAGCACGTCGACGAGGCCAACATCTTCCGGATTGACCACTACCTCGGCAAGGAATCCGTCGAGGACCTCCTCGTGTTCCGCTTCGCGAACGCATTCCTGGAGCCGATCTGGAACCGGAACTACGTGTCCAACGTCCGGGTCACGATGGCCGAGGACTTCGGTGTGGAGGGCAGGGGCAGCTTCTACGACGGCGTGGGTGCGATCCGCGATGTGCTCCAGAACCACCTCCTGCAGGTCGTGGCACTGCTCGCCATGGAGCCCCCGGTGAGTGCGGACGCGGACGCGCTGCGGGACGAGAAGGCCAAGGTGCTGCGAACGATGCGCCCTCTGGACTGCGGGACGATGGTGCGCGGCCAGTACGCCGGATACCTCGACGAGCCGGGGGTTGCGGCAGGCTCCGGCACGGAGACGTTCGTCGCGGCGCGCCTGGAGATTGATTCCTGGCGCTGGTCCGGCGTGCCATTCTTCGTCCGCGCAGGCAAGGGGCTGGCGACGACGGCGCTCGAGGCCATCGTCGA
>CBDTZB010000724.1:0-1545 GCA_965364795.1 uncultured Nocardioides sp. | reverse complement strand
CGGCATGGAACTTCTCGGCGCCGGCTCGTGATGCCCGCCACTGGAAGAAGAGGACGGCGTCCGCGCCGCGAGCCACGTGCTGCAGGCTGGACCGCAGCAACTCGCCGGGTCGCTTGGCCACGTTGCGGGGCTGCCAGTTCACCGCACTCGTGGACTGCTCCATCAGCATCCATGGTCCGCCGCCGGCGAGCCCCCGGGTCAGGTCGGCCGAGAACGCGAGCTCACGCCAGGACTCGGGATCGGCGGCCATCGGGTAGTGGTCGTTGGACACCAGGTCGACCTCGCGGGCCCACTTCCAGTAGTCCATCTCCCAGACGTGCTCCATCACCATGAAGTTCGTGGTGACCGGGACTCCCGGCGACAACTCGTGCAGGACGTCCCGCTCGAGCACGAAGTTGGCCAGCAGCTCGTCGGAGGAGAACCGGCGGAAGTCCAGCTGCTGGGTCGGGTTCGGGAAGTTGGGCGCCACCCGTGGCGGCAGGATCTGCTCGAAGGACGTGTACCGCTGCGACCAGAACGCCGTACCCCACGCATGGTTGAGATTGTCGAGGTCGCCGTAGCGCTCCTCCAGCCACACCCGGAAGGCAGCGGCACTGACGTCGCAATAGCACCAGGCGTTGTGGTTGCCGATCTCATTGCTGACGTGCCACAGCCGGACGGCCTCGTGCGAGCCGTAGCGCAGCGCGAGGGCGGTGCACAGAGCCACCGCCCGCTCCCGGTAGATCGGGGAGCTGGGGCAGAAGGCCTGGCGCCCGCCCGGCCACAGGGTGGTGCCGCCGGCGGTGACCGGAAGGATCTCCGGGTGCAGGTGGGTGAGCCAGGGCGGCGGTGACGCGGTGGCGGTGGCGAGGTCGACGCCGATGCCGGCCGCGGAGAGCTTCTCGATGATCGCGTCGAGCCAGTCGAAGTCGAAGACCCCCGGGGAGACCTCCAGGTGGGCCCAGGAGAAGACGCCGAGCGTGACCAGGTCGACCCCGGCCTCGGTCATCAGGGCGATGTCCTCGTGGTGGACCTCCATCGGCCACTGCTCGGGGTTGTAGTCCCCTCCGAAGGCCAGACGAGGCAATGTGTGCGACATGTTGGACATCCTGTTCCTCGACCGCACGTTAGTCAACAACTTCCACCAGGCGATCCGAGCTTAATTGTGTGCTTCTCGAACAATTTTGCCCAGAATGTTGTATGGCGACCCTTGACAGTGATCACGGTCACCCACATGATGGGGGGGAAGGTGTTTGATTCTGTTTAAATCCTCCGGAGGTCCGCATGTCCCGTCCGTCCTCATCCCCCATCCCCGCCTCCGCGATCGTCACCGCGGCTGCCTCGCGCCGGAACTTCCTGCGCGGTATCGGCCTCGGCGGTGCCCTGCTCGGCTCGTCCAGCCTGCTCGCGGCCTGTGGCGGCGGTGGCAGCGGCGGGAGCAGCAACACGGTGCGTTTCGGGATGAACGAAGCCGGCGAGGGGGTGGCGCCCGACCGCCTGCGCCAGATGGCCGAGGCCTACGCGAAGAAGTCCGGGGTGAGCGTCAAGCGCAACGAGGTCGCGCAC
>CBDTZB010000723.1:0-1549 GCA_965364795.1 uncultured Nocardioides sp. | reverse complement strand
TCGACGGACGATCGGATCTCATCGACGAACCGACCCGCACGCTGCTCGATCACGAGCCTGGCCTCGGTGTCGTCGCCGTCGAGCCCGACCTGGCGCTTGCGCGCGTCGGCCTCGTCAGGCGTGAGGTTCATCGCGACGCTCAGGCCCTCAGTGATGTCGTCACCGCCAAGGACCAGGATGCGGACGAAGCGCGGTGTGCCGCCTTCGTGCACGACGATGTTCGTGACACCGGCCCCGATGTCGACGAGCAACTGCCCCTCGCCACCAAGTGCGGAGTCGTTGCCCAGCACGCGGAGCACGGCGAACGGATTGAGGTCGATGCCCTTGGGGCGAAGACCTGCGTCCAACGCGGCCTGCACGTGCGTGGTGATCATGTCCTTCTGGGCAGCGACCAGCAGCACGCGGCCGCGGCGTTCCCCGTCTTCACCGGTGATCTCGTCGAGGAGGTGGAAGTCGAGTTCGGCCTCTTCGACCGGGATCGGGATGTACTCCTGCACCTGGTAGCGCAGGGACTCCCGCAGTTCCTCTTCTTCGGCCCAGGGCAAGTCGACCTGACGGACGACCACGCGCTGGTTCGAGACGCCGAGGTAGACGTCCTTGGCGTTGATGCGCGCTTCCTTGAGCAGGCCCCGGATCGCGTCCGACACTGCTTGGACGTCGATGACCTCACCCTCGCGAACAGCTCCCTCCGGGAGTTTCGCGCCGGCGAAGTTGACGAGCGTGGCTTTGCCACGCCCTCCTTGGACATGCGCCACCTGGACGGCGCGCGTCCCGATGTCGATTCCCACTGCGTTGTTGCTGGCCACCGGTCAGCCGTTCGTTTCGTCAGCGCGAACAGCACCGGCAGCCAAGTAGGCGTCCAGATCGTCACGCTTGATGCGGTAATTCTTGCCGATGCGGAACGCAGACAACTCCGCCGCCTGGATCAGGCGGTAGACCGTCATCGTCGACACGCGAAGCTCTGCCGCCACTTCCGCGACGGTGAGCAGTGCCTCTCTGTTGGCCATTGCCATGTCCTTCGGGGCGCCCAAAAGGGCGATCGTCCGTTCCTGCCAGTTCCTGCCGCGCCGCACCTTAGTGGACGCATCCTGCTCGTGCGCCACAGACGCAACATTGGCATCATGCCACACATTGGACTCATCGGCACCCCCAACAGCCACCCTTAGCCCCAATCGGCTCCCCCGATCGGCCCGACTCAGACGCCGAACAGCCGCAGGATCAGATCCGCGAGGTCATCCCCACCCAAGATCGCGGCCATGGCACCCAGCGCCAGGTAGGGGCCGAAGGGCAGCCTCGTTGCCATCTTGGCGTTCCCCGTCGCCATCAGGATGACGGCAACCAGCACGGCCCCGATGATGCTCAGGTAGAGGAAGCCGACGACCTGAGCTCCGCCAAGAAATCCCAGGACCAGCCCGAGCGAGACGGCCAACTTCACATCACCCATCCCGATCCCGTTCTTCCCACGGACCAACCGGAAGAGCTCGGAGATGAGCAACATGCCGCCCGGGAGCGCCAACGCGAAGATGACCCCGCGTCGCAGGTCCAACCA
>CBDTZB010000722.1:0-1553 GCA_965364795.1 uncultured Nocardioides sp. | reverse complement strand
ACGAACCGGTTCGTGCTGGTGCTGCCTCAACCCGACGGCACGATCTACGTCGGCCTGACCGACGAACCGATCGAGGGGGACATTCCGGACGTACCCATTCCCTCGGAAGCCGAGATCGGCTTCCTGCTCGACGTCGTGTCAGCCGCCTTCACCCGTCCCCTGCACCGCGAGGACGTCGTAGGCGCGTTCGCCGGACTCCGTCCGCTGCTCGATGTGGCTGGCGAGGACTCAACGGCCGACCTATCCCGCAAGCACGCGACCCTGGTGAGCCGCTCCGGCGTGGTGACGATCGTGGGCGGGAAGCTGACCACCTACCGTCAGATGGCCCAGGACGCCGTTGACGCGGCCGTGACCCACGCGGATCTGCGCGCAGGCGACTGCCGCACCCGCAACCTGCCGCTACTCGGCGCCGCCTCGCGTGCCGACCTGGCCGAGCTGGAAGCGCCCGCGCGGCTGGTCCGCCGTTACGGCACGGACGCCGACCTGGTGCTGGAATCGGCCCGAACCGTGACGGGGCTGCCCGATGCGGAGCTCCTCGCCCCGGTGTCATCGACCATTCCGGTCACCCTGGCCGAGATGGTCTTCGGCATCACTCACGAGGGCGCCTGCGATGTCGACGACCTGTTGGATCGGCGTACCCGGATCGGGCTGGTTCCGGCCGACCGAGAGGTCGCCGTACCCATGGCGCAACGCGCCCTGGCGCTGGCTGGTGTCACTGCTTGACCGAAGAAACTGGACCTTGGCCGAAGAAGTTTTCTCGTCCAGGGTCCAGTTTCACCGGCCGGCCGGTGAAACTCCCACCGGCGCGATTTCCGCCATTCCCGACCTATCGGCCACTCAGCGTCCTAATGTGAAGTCATGCCCGGGCAAACAAGCGCACGACCTCCGACCGACCCCGAGCATGTCGGAGGCCCGGGCCTGAGCACCGGCCTCACCGAGTCCGATCCGCCCATCGAGGTCACCACCCGCGAGTTGCGCGACCTCCTGCAACAGGGTGCGATCGGACAAGCACTCCAGCGCGCCGAGGCCGACCGAGACATCCCCACCTTCGCCAGCGCCACAGAGTCGCACCGCGCCGCAGTTCGGGTCTTCATCATCGAATGCCGGCTGGCTCGCGGCGATCTCGTCGAGGCTATTGCGGCGGGCGACGAACTCACTGGCTACCTCGACTCCACCGGTAGCCCCGCCGCCTTGGCACTCTTCGGGAAGGCCACCCTGGCCGCCGCCATGGGAGACCCCCAACAGGCCGCGGATCTGTTCCTCGCTGCTGGGGCGCACATCGCGGACGACCCACTCCTGTCCACCCTGCTCCCCTGGCGCTGCGGTGCCGCCCTCGCCCTGCTGCACACCCGTGCCGGTGGTGCCGCCGCCCTGGCCGCCGAACACCTCGACCTCGTCGTGGGCTCCGGCTCCGAGCCCGCGCTCGCCCTTGCTCTGCGCACCGTCGCTGCTTGTGACAGCGGTGGACGTCGGGTAGCGCTGCTACGCGAAGCGCTTGGCGCGATCGACGGGGTGCTGGCCGAGCGGTTGTCCGCCCAGATCTCCACCGATCT
>CBDTZB010000721.1:0-1557 GCA_965364795.1 uncultured Nocardioides sp. | reverse complement strand
TGAGTGGTTGGTGATTCTGCTTATCGTCATCATCATCTTCGGAGCAGCCAAGTTGCCCGAACTCGCCCGCGGCACCGGCCAGGCTCTGCGGATCTTCAAGGCCGAGACCAAGGGCTTGATCGACGACAACGACGACGTGCCTCCCGCGAAGAAGGAGACGAAGTCCGAGTTGCCGGCCGCGCGTGAGGATCTGCCCACCACCAGCGAAACTCAGACCGACAAGCACAACGGCTGACCGCCGGCTCGGATCCCTGACTGACGCACGTGGCCCTATCTGGCATCTTCCGGCTCTTTCGCGGCACCCCGGTCCATCCTGTGGGTGCGGACGGCCGGATGGCTCTCACCGATCATCTGCGGGAACTGCGCGCCCGAATTCTCAAGGTCGCCGTCATCATCGCCCTCGGCTTCGCTGTGGGCCTCATCTTCTTCGATCAGCTCTTCGATCTGATCAACGACCCGTACCTCAAGGCGGCTGCCAAACTCGATCCTGATGCCACTGTGGGCACCACCAGTGGGCCGGGCGGTGGACTACTGCTCTACCTGAAACTTTCCGCCATGGCCTCAGTCTTCGCCACCAGCCCGTTCTGGCTCTACCAGATCTGGGCGTTCATCGTTCCCGGGCTGCACGCACGCGAGCGTAAGTGGACCTATGTGTTCGCCACCGTCGCTGGACCGCTGTTCATCGCGGGCGTCCTGATGGGCTACTACACCCTGCCCAAGGGGCTCGAGGTTCTGATCGGGTTCAACCCCGAGGGCCTGACCAACCTTGTTGACTTCAACGAGTACGTCACGTTCTTCACCCGCACGTTGCTGGTGTTCGGGATTGCCCTGGAGATTCCGCTTTTCGTCATCTTGTTGAATATGGCTGGGGTGGTGAGCGGTCAGACGCTGGGCAGGTACCGACCGTGGATCATCATCTTCGTGTTCGTCTTCGCGGCCGTGGCCACTCCGTCGGCTGACCCCTTCACGATGACCTTCTTGGCGGTCCCCATGGTGATCTTGTTCTTCCTCTCGGAGGGCATCGCTCGCTTCAACGATCGTCGCAGAGCCAAGCGCAAGATCGGAGCGGGATTGTCCCCGGACGAGGCATCGCCGCTGTGATGGTCGAAGAGGTCGATCCCTTCGACCTCCCCGAGTGGCTGGCAGAGGGGGACGTCACCTGGTCAGCCGATTCGGGGCTACGGACCGGTCATCACGTGATCGGCACGCTCACCGGTTCGGGACCGCCTCTGGCCTGCGATCTGATGGCCGTTGATGAGGCCTACCCGGAGCCGGTAGCGTCCGACGCTACGCGCCTGCTGGTCCACCAGGCCTGGCGGCATGGACAGGTGTACTGCGTGGAGCGCCCCAGCAGCGCAGGGCCAAGGCTGACGCTTGCAATCCCTGGGACGTCGTTCTCGGCTGATCTGGTGCTGGACGTGATCGGTCGCCTCGCCAAGGCAGTGGGTGCCTCGCCGGAGCGCTACGCCGTGTCTCTGCGAATCGGCGAGAGCGAGTAGGCGCAGTGAGTAGTCTCCGCACTGTGGAGACCCCCAAGAAAGAGATCGCCCTCCTGGC
>CBDTZB010000720.1:0-1558 GCA_965364795.1 uncultured Nocardioides sp. | reverse complement strand
TTCCCCCTGACGATTGCCTCGCCGCCGTGGACGCCGAACCCACAGGTCCTATGCTCAGGGGGTGGGCGAGTACGACATGGAGCGCAAGGGGTTCTGGCGCGAACCCGACGGCCAACCAACCACGAGGGCCCTGGCCTTCGAGGCCTGGGTGATCGAAGCGCACGGCATCCTTCGCGACGCCGCGCATGAGTATCACGCGGTGGTCCGCGACGATCACCTCGCCGAGTGGGTGCAGGAACGCAGCAGCATCCGGACAAGTCGCCCCCACCGTCAGTGGATGCCGCAACTACTCAACCCGGTGATCCAACTGTGTGAGCATCACGAGGAACCTCCGCTGGTCGCCCTAGTGGTGACGGAGAAGGACGGACGCGTCGGCGAGTGGTTCGACGAAGTACGCCGCGTGCGTGGCTTCGGCCCCATCGAGCCCACGCTGGAGCGGGAGCGCTACGCCTCCCGGGCCAGACTGGAGTGTTACCAGTGGGCGGGCGTGGCTCCCGAGGACGGCGGCGAACCGGCGCCGGTCGGTCCGGTGCGGCGTACCCGTGCCCCGAAAGCCCCGAATGCCACCACCGGGACCTCGGCCGGGGCGACCACAAAACGCACGCCCGCGCCCAAAGCCGAACCGAAGCCCGGTCGGATCGCGGCCAGCGACCGACCGATCAATGTGTGTCCTCGCTGTTTCATGGCCATCCCGGCCACCGGACTCTGCGACAACTGCGACTGATGGGAAAACCTGTGGACTTCTGGGAGTGGTGGAGCAAGGCCGCCGACCAGATCGATCAAGCGATCAGTGACGGCACCGTCGATGGGTGGTCGGACAAGCTCACCGAGCGCGTCCATGCGATCGACGACGCTCTGGTCTGGGAGTTGGCCCCGGGATTGGGTGCACGTCACCAGTTGGTCGTCACCGCCGAAGGGAACCCCGAGAAGCGTGCCATCGCGCGGCGGTGGTTAAAGGGCGCCCCTGCTGCCTCGGAGACGTGGGAGTACGCCGACGCCCGCCAGCGCGTGGCCAGCCTCGATGACCTTGCGCTCACCATGGACGGTCAAGAGCTGTCGCTGAGTGACGTCGTGGTGGGTGCCACGCGGGAGGGCAACCACTACAACGTTGAGGTCTTCCACCCACTGTTCTCGAATCCCCCCACCGAGTCGGACAAGTCCGTCACGTTCATCGCGCTGGACGCAGCCCTGGGGGAGTGGGAGATCGAGACCTGGCTCTGGAAGGTCGAGGTCGCCCACGCGCGGCCAGCGGAGGGCGTTCCGCTGGAGGGACTGCGTCAGATGGTCGATGCGCTAGCGCACGAGAGCCTGAGCGACGGCCGCCCGTCGTGGGTGTTGCTGACCGGCGAGACCGACCAGGGACCGATGAGCGCCGCGGCCCGGGTGCCGTTGGCCTCGTCCCTGGCCCCCGACTGGGATCAGCACGTCTCTGTCCGCATCCCCTACGACGATCGCACCGAGGAGGGGCTACCCACTCCGGAGACGTTGACGTCGCTGCGTGACTTGGAGGACCACCTGAGCGAACGGCTGGCTGCCTCCGGCGAATTGGTAGCGCACG
>CBDTZB010000719.1:0-1561 GCA_965364795.1 uncultured Nocardioides sp. | reverse complement strand
CGTACGTCAACACCGGAGTGATGCCACCGATCCGGGCCATCTGGTCGGCACTGCCGAGCCAGATGCCGTCCTCGTCGCCCTTCTTAGGGCGCTGGTAGTTCAGGCGGGTGAGGTTGCGGCCCAGCACCTCGAAGTCGAAGCTGCTGGGGAGTTTGACGATGACCGCAGCGCCGATGCTGTCCTGGCTGAACAACTCCCACTCCACCGAGGCGGGGGAGAAGCCGTACTCGCGTTGGAGTTGGGCCGCCGACTCGACCAGGGCGGTGTTCGACGTCAGGTCGGCATCGAACCCGGCGTTGAGGAAGTCGGTGACGTCATCGGAGGTGGGGGCGTCGAGGTCCACACCCATCTCGGCGCGGACTCCGGCCCAGTCGGTGAAGGAGAATCGTTCACCTTCGACAGGTGCTCGGGAGAGTGCGATCTCGAGATCGGACCCGTCGCCGCCGGCGATGACCCGCGACCCAACGACACCGACCAGGGCCACCACAGCCAACACGGTCACGCCGATCACCAGGGTCTTCGGACGCGCCAAGGCCTGGAAAGATGGTCGGGTCACGTGGGTTCTTCTCCTGTTACACAGACGATGATGTGAGACTACCTGCGTGCCCGAGCCCAAGGACGTTGAAGCCGCTGGGGTGGTCGTCTTCGGCCCCAAGAAGCGCGTACTGCTGGTGCATCGCCCGAAGTACGACGACTGGTCCTTCCCCAAGGGCAAGATCGATCCGGGCGAGCACCGCACGACGGCCGCCGTACGCGAGGTCGCTGAGGAGACGGGCGTCGCCGTACGCCTGGGGGTGCCGCTGGACTCGCAGCGTTATGAGCTGAGTTCCCAGGCCGCGATGAAGAAGGTCTACTACTGGGTCGGTCGGGTGGTCGGCAACGACGACGTCAGCACCTACGTCCCCAACGACGAGATCGACCAGGTCGAGTGGGTGCCCTACGACGAGGCCCTGGCCCGCCTGACCTACTCGCGCGACGTCGAGACCCTGACTCAGACCTACCACCGACGCCCCAAGACGCAGACGCTCGTGGTGCTGCGCCACGGACAGGCCCGGCCACGCAAGACCTGGACCGGTGAGGATCCTGAGCGGCCCCTGATCGAGGCAGGAGAAGCCGCCGCTGCAGCGATGGTGCCGGTCCTGGCCGCCTATGACGTACGCCGCGTGGTGAGCTCCGGCGCGACCCGCTGTGTGGAGACGGTGCGCCCCTTCGCCGAGGCCACCGAACAGAAAGTGCACACCACCCGCAGGCTGACCGAGGAGCGGGCGACCCCCGCCCGGGTCGGTGCGGTCATTGACGAGGAGATGGCCAGCCCCCACGGCTCTGTGCTGTGCACCCACCGCCCGGTGCTGCCGCTCCTCTTCAATCGCCTCGGCATCGAGGACCCTGGCTTGGCCACCGGCGAGATGGTGGTCGCCCACGTCCGCGACGGCGTCGTCATCGCCGTCGAGCAGCACCACCTCCAGTAACCACGAAGTTCGCCTGTTGGGGACGCGAAGTTCGCCTGATGGGGACGCGAGGTTCGCCTGTTGGGGACGCGAGGTTCGCCTGATGGGGACGC
>CBDTZB010000718.1:0-1562 GCA_965364795.1 uncultured Nocardioides sp. | reverse complement strand
GCAGCGGATTCCCCGGCCAGGAAGCCCACGGTCAGCAGCGCTCGCATCGGCAGCCCGTCGAGCAGGCCGCCCCCGCCCGAGACGTGCTCGAGCAACTCGGGGTTGCTTGAGGCCAACTCGTTCAAGTAGGCGCCCACCGCCTCCCGATCCAATTCGTCGGTCTCAATGAGCCCGGCCGAGACCAGGACGCCGCCCAACTCGACTTGCGGGGCGAAGTAGCCCACGGCGCGGCCAGCGATCGACCCCAGTGTCTGGTACGCCGCCGCCTGTAGGTCGTCGATCCACCGGTAGGTCTGCACCGTCGCGCGGAGGACCACAGCGTCCGCGTCCAACTCACTCGCCGTGGTGGCCAGACCGTGCGGCCCGGTCGTCGCCGAGCGAATGTCCTCCTCGGTGCGCGCCGCAGTCCCGCGGGAAAGGTCGACGCTGTCTGCGAAGGCAGGGTCTCGCAGGATCTGGAGTCCGAGAGCGACCCGGGCCCGCATGGCTTCACCAGACTCGTCGAAGAGACCGGCCAGTTGGCTCATCCGGTCGTAGCGATCGTCGTGATCCATCATCCGCGGACCTCCGCGAGAGCGGGACCGAGGTCGCTGGCGAGATCGCCCGCCCGGACTGGGGTGATGTCCACCCACAGCGCTCCGTCCCGCTCATGGGTGCGCAGTGAGCGCCACCCGTCGCCGAGCAGCGTCCACGACACCACGCCGGTCGCCGAGTCGCGAGGCGCGTCCCCATCTGGGTCTACCCGGGCGACCAGTGCCCGCAGCCGCCCCCGCGCCTCACCGGAAAGGGCTTGCAGGATCCGGACCAGGTCGGGACCTCGCAGCAGGGTCCCGGTGACCTGACGCGCCAAGACCGGGAGAAGGTCGTGGCGGCGGATGCGGATGGCCTCGGCAGCGGCATCAAGGAGTTCGAAGGGAAGATCGACGCGAGGAACCTCCGATGTCCGGATCGTCATTGACTCGGGGAGCACCGCAGCGCGGCTCAGTTCGTCGGACCAGTGGGTGGCGGCGAACCAGGCGAGTTCGAACACCACCCCATCGCTGGTCGCCAACGTCGCCACCGCCTCACCCGCCTGGCGGTGCCACGCCTTGACCTGGGCGCCGGGCTCACCGCCTTCCGCGGCGACAGCGACGTCCAGGTCGACGGCCACACGAGGGGTTGCCAACAGGCCCACCGCACCGAGCAGCGCCGGATCGACCTGATCGTTGCCCAAGAGCCCTCGGCGGGTGAGGGTGACGGCTGGCTCACGAAGCGAAGCGAGGGCTGCGGCGTACGCCTGAGTGTCTCGACTACCTCTGGATCGTCCGAGGCGCGCCTCGAGACCGCCCGCTGGTGCGCCCGTTGATTGGCTGGTTGAGTCATCGGGCGACTCAAACGGCAGGGGCGCGCCACCGGCAGCGCGAGCCACCCACTGCAACTCGGGGAGCGTCAGCGTCAAGCGTCGCGGCAGATCGGCGATGAGCCCACCGGACGGTGGGTTCGGTGCGGACAGATTAACGATGGCCACGGCCTCAGAGCCCCGGAATCTCGACGGCGAGCCAGTCGCGGTGGCCAGCCGGGGG
>CBDTZB010000717.1:0-1563 GCA_965364795.1 uncultured Nocardioides sp. | reverse complement strand
TAGGCGTCGGCGACCTCGTCGGAAGTCAGATCTCCGATGGTCGGTCCCAGGATCATCTTCACGTTGGCGAGGCTAGTCGGCTCGCGGTGGCGGGGTCCGGGGGGTTCGGGTGCTGGCCGGGGGCCTCGAGCGGACGGACGCTTAGGCTGAACGCATGGTCACTGCCGTGGTGTTGTCAGGCGGAGCCAACCTCGGCGCCGTACAGGTCGGGATGCTCCGTGCGTTGATCGAGGACGGGGTGCGCCCCGACCTGATCGTTGGGACGTCAGTGGGTGCGCTCAACGGCGCCTTCATGTCGAGCCGGTGGAGCCTCGAAGGGGTCGACGACCTGGAGAAGCTCTGGTTGCAGATGCGGCGTAAAGACATCTTCCCGATCGATCTCGTCGGCGGCCTGCTCGGGTTCCTCGGCCGCCGCGACTACTTGGTCCCGAGCTCCGGGCTGCGCAAGATCGTGTCGCAGCACGTCGAGTTCGGCCGGCTCGAGGACGCCCCGATCCCGTTGCATGTGGTGGCTACGAACCTGCTCACCGGCAAGGACCGGACCTTCACGACGGGGCAGAGCGTCGACGCCGTGCTGGCCAGTGCGGCCATCCCGGCGGTCTACCCGCCGATCGTGATCGACGGGACGCCGTACATCGACGGGGGTGTCGTCAACAACACCCCCATCTCGCACGCGATCGATGACGGCGCCAACACGCTCTGGGTGCTGCCCGCCGGGATCGCCTGCGGGATGGACGAGGCGCCGACCGGGGCGCTGGCCCTTCTCCTGCACTCGGTGAGCCTGCTGGTGAATCGTCGCCTGCAACGCGACATCGAGGAGTTCCAGGACGACTACGACCTGCGGGTGGTGCCGCCCCTGTGTCCGCTGGCGGTGTCACCGACCGACTTCAGTCGCGCCGCCGAACTGATCGAGCGGGCCTACGACTCGACCGTCGCGTGGCTCGCCGCCTCGCCGCCGACCGGGGACCAGGCTCACCTTCTGGCGGACCTCCACCGCGCCTGAGCCGATCTGCCAGAGTGCGGCCATGGAGATCGGTCTGACCCTGCCCGTCATGGAGCCCGACCTCTGGGGCGACGGCCCCGCGGTCCTCGAATCCTGGTCGCGCGCGATCGACGAGGGTCCGTTTGCGTCCCTCTGTTTCGGCGAGCGGATGGCCTTCGACAACCCCGAGACGCTGACCCTGCTGGGCGCAGTCGCGGCGTGGACCTCGCGGGTGCGGATCGCCACGACGGTGATCGTCCCGCAACTCCACGACCCGGTTCTGTTGGCCAAGTCGTTGGCCACTGCCGATCAGCTCAGTCGAGGACGCCTCAGCGTCGGTTTCGGCGTGGGCGGGCGTGAGGAGGACTACCGCTCCGCGGGCGCGGACCTCTCGACCCGCACGATGGCGCAGATGGCCGATCGGGTCGCAACTATGCGGCGGGTGTGGAACGGCGAGAAGGTCGTTGACTCCGTGCGCCCGGTCGGACCGCTGCCACACCAGCCCGGCGGCCCGGAACTGCTCGTCGGCACCCTTGGTCCCAAGACCATCCGGCACGCCGCATCGTGGGCGGACGGGTTGG
>CBDTZB010000716.1:0-1563 GCA_965364795.1 uncultured Nocardioides sp. | reverse complement strand
GACGGGGCGCTGACCATCCCGGGCTACAGCATGGAGGGTTAGTACGGCCGGATCTTCAAGGGTTGCGGCTACTTCGACTGTGACAAGCCGATCTCCAAGTTCACCAAGAAGGAGATGAACGACCTCCTGCATCGGGAACCCACCAAGATCAAGGTGGACGGGATCAACTTGACCTACGCCGGTCTGATTCCGCAGATCAAGAAGTCGTTCCTGGCCAAGGATGTGGACTCGATGCAGCCCCACATCCGGGCGTTCGTCGAACGCGCCGTCACCTTCACGACCTGTCCCGAGTGCGACGGAACACGCCTGAACGAAGGTGCTCGCTCCTCGAGGGTGGCGGGCATCAACATCGCCGACGCCAGCCGGATGCAGATCAGCGATCTCGCCGGGTGGGTCGGGGACCTGGACGAGCCCACGATGGCTCCGCTGCTCACGTCGCTGGGGGAGACCCTCGACTCGTTCGTCGAGATCGGTCTGGGCTACCTCAGCCTCGAGCGTCCGACTGGAACCCTGTCCGGCGGTGAGTCTCAACGGGTCAAGATGATCCGTCACCTCGGGTCGTCGTTGACCGATGTCACCTACGTCTTCGATGAGCCCACGATCGGTCTGCACCCGCACGACATCGACCGGATGAACAACCTCCTGCTGCGTCTGCGCGACAAGGGCAACACGGTCCTGGTGGTGGAGCACAAGCCCGAAACGATCGCTATCGCTGACCATGTCGTCGACCTGGGACCCGGCGCAGGCACGGATGGCGGTTCGATCTGTTTCGAAGGTTCTGTCGACGGACTGCGGGGGAGTGGAACCGTCACCGGCCGCCACCTCGACGATCGAGCGTCGCTTAAGGGGGGCGTGCGTGAGCCGACCGGCCACCTCGAGGTCCGTGGAGCGTCCGAGAACAACCTGCGCAATATTGACGTGGACATCCCGCTGGGGGTGCTGTGTGTGGTGACCGGTGTCGCGGGCTCGGGCAAGAGTTCGCTGATCCACGGTTCGGTGTCGCAGCGCGACGGGGTCATCGCCGTCGACCAGACCGCCATCCGAGGGTCTCGCCGAAGCAACCCTGCGACGTACACGAAGCTGCTGGAGCCGGTCCGCAGGGCGTTCGCGAAAGCCAATGATGTGAAGCCGGCTCTGTTCAGTTCCAACTCTGAAGGCGCCTGCCCGGTCTGCAACGGGGCCGGAGTGATCTACACCGACCTGGCGATCATGGCCGACATGGCCACTTTGTGCGAGGAGTGCGACGGGCGCAGGTTTCAGGCCTCGGTGCTCGACTACCGGTTGGGGAAGTTCAACATCGCCGAGGTTCTGGCGATGTCGGCGAGCCGAGCCCGGGACTTCTTCGCCGAGGGCGAGGGGAAGCTGCCGGCGGCCCACAAGATCGCGGATCGACTCGTCGACGTCGGGCTCGGTTATGTCACCCTGGGCCAACCGCTCACCACGCTGTCCGGGGGAGAGCGCCAGCGTCTGAAGTTGGCGGCCCAACTGGCCGGCAAGGGTGACCTCTACGTGTTGGACGAGCCGACCACCGGGCTGCACCTCGCGGATGTCGAGCAGATGCTG
>CBDTZB010000715.1:0-1565 GCA_965364795.1 uncultured Nocardioides sp. | reverse complement strand
TCGAGATCGCTCTGGCCAAGGGCAAGAAGTCGTGGGACAAGCGGCACGCCTTGGCTGAGCGGCAGGCCAATCGGGAGATCGAGCAGGACGTAGGACGCCGATTGAAGGGCATGGACTAGCCGGTGGTCGAGGCGTACGCCGACCCGGTCCCCGTGACGGCCTTCTGGCGCGAGTTGGGCCTGCCCGGGCTGATCGACGCCCACGTGCACTTCCTGCCGGAGAACATTGAGCGAGCGGTGTGGCGCGAGTTCGACCTAGCGGGGCCGAAGATCGGTCGCGAGTGGCCGATCCTCTACCGCGGGTCGCAGGACGAGCGGATCGAGCAGTTGCGCGCCTTCGGGGTACGCCGCTTCTCAACGCTGCCCTATGCCCACCGCCCTGGCATCGCCGGCTATTTGAACGAGTGGTCCGAGCAGTTCGCCCGGCAGGTTCCTGAGGTGATCTGGTCCGCGACGCTCTTCCCCGAGCCGGAGGCTGCGGCGTACATCAGTGATCTGGTGGCGCGTGGGGTCGAGATGATCAAGGTCCACGTGCAGGTGGGGGAGTTCCACCTCGACGACCCGCTGCTCGACGGCGCCTGGGAGGCGCTCGAGGCTGCAGGGACGCCGATCATGGTGCACTCCGGGTCCGGTCCGGTCGGCAACGCGTTCACGGGACCCGCCTCGATGGAGCGGGTCCTCAAGCGTTTCCCGCAACTGGTGATGGTCGCGGCTCACATGGGTTCTCCGGAGTCTGAGGGCTTCATGGCGTTGGCCGAACAGTTCGATCGGGTCTACCTCGACACCTCGATGGCGTTCACCCGGTGGTTCTCCACCGACGGTTCCTACCCGAAGGAACTGATCCCGCGGTTGGCCGACCTGCAGTCGAAGGTGCTTTACGGCTCCGACTTCCCGACCCTGCCGTTCAGCTACTTCGGCCAGTTGGAGGAGTTGGCTGGCATCGGTTTGGGCGAGGACTGGCTGCGCGATGTGCTGTGGCACAACGGGGTCCTGCTCTTCGGGGACACCCGCGTCTGACGGGGTCTGATTCTTGCGGGCGAGCCGCGGCTGAGGGGGACCGAAGGAATACCAGGTGGGCGTTGTCGGTTGGTACCCGTAAGATCAACAATGAATGAGGAGATCGCGCAAGCAATCGTCTCATCGGTGGTTGAGGAGGTCGCGCTAGCGACCGCCTCGAAACCAACAACTCAAGAGGGGCTGATCGGTTTCGACTTGGGACGTTAGTTCCAGGGGAAGCGGGTCGAGGAGCCAGCGTCATCTCGTAAACGATCGCTGGAAACTAATAACTGCCGAAAACAAGCGCAGTTCCTTCGCTCTCGCCGCCTGAGCGGTGATCGAAGCGTTAGACCGGGCACCCGTCTCCGTCCCGGACCCTAACGTCATCTAGGAGACTTGCTGATCAACCTCTGTCAGGAGGGTTGATCGGGACTTAATCCTGACTGAGCCTGTCGGGGACGTGTTCGTGCGAGCCCCGGGGCCGAGAAAATCGACATCACGAACTGCACCCGGAGAAGACCTGGTTCGACGCTCGAGGACGCGGGTTCGATTCCCGCCAGCTCCACCAAT
>CBDTZB010000714.1:0-1572 GCA_965364795.1 uncultured Nocardioides sp. | reverse complement strand
CCCCTCAGCGACCTTCGAAGGCCGCCACGTCACGGCGAGGTCGGCGGTGGCGTCGCTGATCTCGACGCGACTCATGAACTTCATCTTCTCGAGGAAGGCGATCAGCGCCTCAGCGGCGCCGGGCTCGGTGTGGGCGGTGAACGTGCCACCGTCGTCGCTGCCGTAGAACGCGTGCTCGACGTGACCCTGGGGGCTGAGAATCAGCACCCCGACGGTGCGGCCAGGGGCCAGATCCAGCAGGTGCTGAGTGGTCAACGCGTGCAACCAGGTCAACCGGTCCGGACCCTCGATGCGTACGACGTCGCGGTGGGACAGATCGACGAACCCCTCCCCCGCCACCAGATGGCGTTGCTCGGTGTTGAACGAGCCGTAGTGCGCCGCGACCGGGGCGTCGATGCCGTTGCCGGCCACCGCTCCGGGCAGATCCAATAGGGGGCTGGTCATCAGGGGGCTACTCATCGGTCGTGTTCCCTTCCTTGCAGGTGGTGCAGGAGCCGAAGATCGTCAGGTGCCCGACGTCGGCCTCGAAATCGAAGTCGGTGGCGAGCCGCTCCACCAGGGGCGCCACCACATCAGCATCAACGGAGATCACGTCGCGACAATTCCGGCAGACGAGGTGGAAGTGGGTGTGGTCGCGCACGGAGTGGTACGTCGGGGCGCGGTCACTGAGGTGCGCGTGGCGGACCAGACCAAGCTCCTCAAGCACCTCGAGGGTGCGGTAGACGGTGGAGATGTTGATGGCCTGGGAGTGCTGGCGGACCTCGGTGAGCACCTCATCCGGGGTCGCGTGACCCAGCCGGTCGACGGCGGTGAGGATGAGTTCGCGTTGCGGGGTCAGCCGGTAGCCGCTGCCGCGCAGTCGCTCGCGCCAGTCAGATCCCGCCGACTCCGTGGCCACTCAGACCCGCTGGAGGCGCGCCCACAGGTGCGGTTGGAGTTCTTCTCCCATGGCCGCCATGTCGAAGGCGTAGAGGAGGTCGCCCTCGACGTACCCGTAGAGGCGCTTGCCCGCGGTGTACTCCTTGGCCGATTCGGTCCGGACCACGGCGTCGGTGACGATCTCGAGTTTGGCACCGCCGGCCTCGCCGTGCCAGACCTCGGCGAACCCGGTCTGGTGGGTCAGCAGCATCTCGATCTTCCCCTCGGGACGGCACCGGATGAAGCCGCTCTCCATCGCCGCGTCGCGGACCTTCTCGCCCTTCTCGTCGACGATCCAGGCGCGCGCGAGGTAGTGGATGAAGGGACGCCCGTCGTGGGTGAAGATCAGTTCTTGACCGAACTCGAACTTCTCGATCGTCGGGTAGTCACCGTGACCGTTGCCCTGCCAGGTGCCGAGCATCCAGGCAAGGGGGCCACAGTCGGGGTGAAGGTTGTCAGGGAACTCAAAAGGCACGTCACCGAGTGTAGGGCGTCTGGGTGCGGCCTCAACCGGGGTAGTCCCTGGCGTTTGTGCGACGACACGCCGACGGAACTCGCACAAGCGTCAGGGACTATCTCCGAAGAGTGGGGTCAGTAGACGACGGCCTGCACGTCGGGGCGCAGGATCTCCTCGGCGAAGACCGCCGAACCGGC
>CBDTZB010000713.1:0-1574 GCA_965364795.1 uncultured Nocardioides sp. | reverse complement strand
CTCACCACCTGTCGCCCTCCCCCGCCGTTGGAGACCGACCACGACGGTCACACCACCTTCCGGCCGGCGTCCACACGCGCGCCGGCACCCACCCCGGCCCCGGATCACCTCACCAACGCAACGCACGAGACCGTCCTGGCCGTGCACTGCCCCGCCGGACACACCACTCCTGCCGCGGCCTCCCACTGCCGGGTCTGCCTGGCCGAGGTGCCGGCCCAGGACCCGCGCCTCGTGCCCCGCCCCCGGCTGGGACACCTCCGGCTACCGGACGGTTCGCGAATTCCGCTGGACCGAGCCGTCCTGTTCGGACGCAGCCCGAGCGCTCCTGACGTCCCGGAGTTGGGTGAGGCTTGGCCCCACCTGGTCACCCTTCCCTCAGAGACGTCGTTCGTTTCGCGGACCCACCTTCTGGTTGAACTCAAGGGCTGGCTCGTCCTGGTGACCGATCTGGGTTCCCGTGGGGGCACCATTCTGCGAGCACCCGGCCGCGCGCCGGAGCGGATCCGCGCCCGCGAGCACTACATCTGGGAGCCCGGCCAGGCTTTCGACCTCGCCGACAGCTACGAGATCCGGTACGAGGTCACTTCCTCATGAGCTGTGCTCAATTGCTCACTCGGCGCACCCCCCTCCGGGCCTCGCTGCGCTCGTTTCCTCACGGGGTGACCTCGTGAGCGAACCGCAGATCCCCGGTTACACCTACCTCTCCCACCTCGGGACCGGTGGCTTCGCCGACGTCTACCTCTACGAACAGCAGTGGCCGCAGCAGCGGGTCGCGGTCAAGGTCGTCCGCTCCGACGTACCCCTGACCGAGCGGGAGAAGGGGCTGTTCACCGCTGAGGCCAACGCGATGGCCAAGCTGTCGGACCACCCCAACATCGTCTCGGTGATCACCGCCGGAGTCACCGGGGACCGGCCGTTCCTGGTCATGCGGTACTGCCCGCCCCCCGATCTGGGGGTCCGGGTGCGGGCGACCCCCATGTCCGTTGCCGACGCCATCGCCACGGGCATCAAGATCGCCAGTGCTGTCGAGACCGCCCACCGAGCCGGGATCGTCCACCGTGACATCAAACCCAGCAACGTGCTGGTCACCACCTACTCCGAACCGGCCCTGACGGACTTCGGCATCGCCGCCCACCTGCACGATGTGGACCGAGACACCGAGGTGCGGATCTCCTACCCCTGGTCCCCTCCCGAGTTGCTCGACGGGCGCTCCAACGGCTCGGTGCAGTCCGACGTCTACTCACTCGGCGCCACGATCTGGAACCTCCTCACCGGAAGATCACCGTTCGCCGTCCCCCATGGCGACAACTCTTCGCAGGCTCTGACCACCCGGATCCTGCACTCCGCCCCCTCCCCGACCCATCGCCGCGACGTACCGCCAGGGCTCGAGCGGCTGCTCGCTCAATGCCTGGCAAAGGTTCCGGAACACCGACCGACCAGCGCCATGGAGTTGGCCCGCGAACTCCAGCGAATCGAGGCCGACGCGGGCTTCACCCGCACCCAGATCGCGGTCGAGGGTGACCCCGCCCGGGCGTCGTACGCGTCGCACCCCGACGACCCGAACGAAACCCAGG
>CBDTZB010000712.1:0-1575 GCA_965364795.1 uncultured Nocardioides sp. | reverse complement strand
ACCGCGAAGAGGTGGCCGCGTGCCTGAGCCGGATGGCGGCGCGCGACGTACCCCTAGTCGCCGAGCAGCCCAAACGTCCTCGGGAGCAGGACCACCGGTGGATGCACCTGCTTGGAGCCGAGGCTGAGCCGGTGTCGCAGGCCACCGCCGCGGTCGTGGACCGTGAAAGCGTCCTGCGCGATGGTGAGGAGGCGCGCACCGAGCGGGTGCGCAGCAGTCTCGATGCGGTTGCGGCGACCTACGCCGAGACCTTCTCGGACGAGCTGGCCGCGATGCCCTTCGAGCGATGGCTTCTGGATCGGGTGGCAACCGACGCGGGCTCCGGGCCGGTGATCGAGGTCGGTTGCGGCCCAGGGCACATCACGGCGTACCTCGCCGCGGCCGGTGCCGACGTCAGTGGACTCGATCTTTCACCCGCCATGGTCGAGCAGGCTCGACAGCGACACCCTGAGCTGAGTTTCGACGTCGGAGATCTGCGGCGCCTCATGCGGCCGGTAAGCAGCGAGGGGTGGAGCGCGGTCGTCGCCTGGCACTCGTTGGTCTACTTGGCTGCCTCCGAACTCCCGGGCGCCGTGGCTGCTCTGAGCCGTCCGTTGGCCCCCGGTGGGACCCTCGCGCTCGCCGTACTCACCGGGGCCGGCGTACGACACCATGACTCGTGGTTCGACGTCGATATCGATCTCGACGTGGTGCTCCACGATGTCTTTGAGGTGGTGGCTCACCTGAAGTCGGCCGGCCTCACGGAGATCGAGTGGTATCACCGCGGCGCCGTCGAGGAGCGCGGCGAGAACTCCGACCGTCTCTTCGTCTTGGGACGCAAGCCGTGATCGGCCGTTGGGCCGCCTCGGTGGCGATGGTTCTGGCCGCAGCAGCCGTTGTCGGATCAGATCCCAGTCCGGGCAGCCTGGCCCTGGGCGGCGCACTGCTGCTCTTCGCCTTCGGCCTATCGCCGCTGATGTTTCCCCGTTCCCCGGGAGACAGGGCCGGACAGGAAGCCGCGCAGCGAGGCGTCCCCGCCATCTACTGGCGACCGGGGTGCACCTTCTGCCTCCGGTTGCGCGTTTCGCTCGGACTGTCCGGGCGACAAGCCGTGTGGGTGGACATCTCCCGGGATCCGGACGCTGCGGCCCGGGTGCGCAGCGTCAACGCAGGCAACGAAACGGTGCCCTCCGTCTTCCTCGGCACCGAGTCCCACACCAACCCCGACCCGTCCTTCGTCAAAGCCAACCTCCCCGTTTAACCACGAAGTTCGCCTGATGGGGACGCGAGGTTCGCCAAATGGGGGTCTACAGCCCCAACAAGCGAACTTCGAAGCCCCATTTGGCGAACTTCGTGGTCAGGCGAGGGTGAGGATGCAGTCGGCGAGGACCGGAGCGCCGTCGCGGGTGTCGTCGGGGCCGGAGCCGGCGACCGACGCGGTCGCAATGATCTGGCCGTCCTCCAGCCACCCACGAACCCGGATCGTCTCTCCGGGGAAAACGACGCCGGCGAACTTCGCGCTGAAGCCGGAGACCCGGGAGGCGTCGCCGTCGAGCAGAGCGTCGGTGAGTTCGCGCAGCACGATCCCGTAGGAGC
>CBDTZB010000711.1:0-1575 GCA_965364795.1 uncultured Nocardioides sp. | reverse complement strand
CGCATCAAGCAGCTCACCGAGGAGGGGATCCCGGTGACGCTCGCCTTGAGCCTGCACGCTCCCGACGACGAACTGCGCAACGAACTGGTACCGATCAACACCCGCTACTCGGTCAACGAGACGGTGGAAGCGGCCTGGCTCTACGCCGAGAAGACCAAGCGTCGTGTTTCGATCGAATACGCCATGATGCGCGACATCAACGACCAGGCATGGCGCGCCGACCTCCTCGCCGATGTCCTGAACTCGTTCGGTGACTGGGGCTGGGTGCACGTGAACCTGATCCCGCTGAACGAGGTGCCTGGGTCGCAGTTCACCCGGTCCTCGGACGAGGACACCGACGAATTCGTGCGGCGCCTGGAAGCCAAGGGCATCTCCACCACCATCAGGGACACCCGAGGCAGCGACATCGATGCCGCTTGCGGGCAACTGGCTGCCTCGGAGGACTGAGACACCCTCGACGCCTCAGGTCAGCGCCCAGCTCCACGAAATCCCGGTCGCAGTTGCTTGGGGGTTCGGACGAGCAGTTCGACGTTGCGGTCGCGTCGCTTACCGCGGCCACGGTCCGGGTTGGACCGACTCTGTGGGTCGTTCGCAGCCAGTTCCCTGGCCAGTCCGGCAAGCACCTTGGGGTTGGCCAAGGACCCTCGGTTCGACGTCGGTCCGGCGTGATCGATCACGGTGCTGAAGATGGAGATCGTGTTGTCCCGGTTGTCGACCACCTCGATGATCCGCGCCTGCTGCGGCCAGTCGATGTGAGCGGCGGTGTTAATTTCCCAGAACCCACCCGCACCCGGCTTATCGCGGCGGTGAGCGGTGATCTCGTTGCGGTGGGTGTGGCCGTTGATCCAGGCGACAACTTTCGGGTTGCGCAGGAAGAGGGCCAGGACCTCGTCGCCCAGCACCCGTGGTTCGCCGTCGCCGCCGGTGGCGATCAACGGGTTGTCCATCGAGGAAGACGTGTGGTGGCTGAAGACGAGGCAGAACTTGTCCTGTGAGCGGCCTAAGACCTGCTTGAGCCAAGCGAACTGGGTCGCGTCCAAGGATCCGTTCGAGTTGCCGTTCGGGTTCACGCTGTCAAGGACGATGAACCGCAACCGCCCCCGGTCGAAGGTGTAGTAAGCCGTCCCCTCCCGACGGTTGGTGGCGGTGAAGCCGTGCCCGCGGGGCTGCCCGGGGGTGTCGAAGTGTTCCTCGACAATCTCCGCGCGAGACAGGAGCCGGCGGGCTGGATCCGGCGTCACCGGCCTGGCTCCGGGGGTCAGGGCGAGTGAGGCGAAGAGCGAGGGGAGGTCGCCGCCGGCGTTGGCCAGGAGTTCGGCAGGGTTAGCGCCCGCCGGTGGCGAGATGACCTTCACCGGTCCAACGGCGATCGAGTTCAGTTGCAGCGTTCCGGGGAAGTTCCCCTGGACGAGGCCATCGTGGTTCCCGAAGGCGGTGTACCACGGCATGGCCAAACCCTGGGCCCGGAAGGGTCGTCGGGCTGCGTCGAGGAGACCTGGTGCCATCGGGTAGCCGAAGCTCGTGGTGGCCGCGTCGGCCACCGCACCCGGCGGCGGGCCGTCAGGGTGCCAGTAG
>CBDTZB010000710.1:0-1580 GCA_965364795.1 uncultured Nocardioides sp. | reverse complement strand
ATCCAGACCGAGCTGATCCTGGCCGACCTGCAGACCGTGGAGAAGGCGATCCCGCGGATGGAGAAGGAGGCCCGGACCAACAAGGCAACGGCCGCCATCCTCGACGCCGCCCGCGAAGCGCTGGGCCACCTCGAGGCCGGTACGCCGATCAGCTCGACCAAGGTCGACCGCGAGGCGATCCGGGAGCTGTCGCTGTTGACGGCCAAGCCGTTCATCTTCGTCTTCAACTGCGATGCCGACGAACTCAACGACGACGCCCTCAAGGCCAAGATGCAGGAGCTCGTTGCCCCCGCTGAGGCGATCTTCCTCGACGCGAAGTTCGAGTCCGACCTCGTCGAACTCGGCGATGACGACGAAGCCCGGGAGATGCTCACCGAGATGGGCGTCGAGGAGCCCGGCCTGGACGTGCTGGCTCGCGTCGGCTTCGACACCCTCGGCCTGCAGACCTACCTCACCGCTGGTCCCAAGGAGTCGCGCGCTTGGACGGTCAAGAAGGGCGCCACTGCTCCCGAGGCCGCCGGCGTGATCCACACCGACTTCCAGCGCGGTTTCATCAAGGCCGAGATCGTTTCTTTCGAAGACCTCATGGTCGCCGGCTCCATGCAGAAGGCTAAAGAGGCTGGCAAGGTCCGCATGGAGGGCAAGGAATACATCATGGCGGACGGCGACGTGGTGGAGTTCCGTTTCAACGTGTGAATCGGCCGGTTGGCTGGCTTGAACAGGGGTAGCCTGTCCAAGCGGGGCTCAATGTGTTTCTCATTGTTGACATGAAGCACTGAATGACTAAAATGAGAAACATGCCGTCCTCTAGCCCGTACACGAGCATGGAGCAACAGGCGGACCTCGAACGCCTGGGCGCCCGGCTGCGCGAACGCCGAAAGGCGCTTAGTGTCACCGCAGTCGCCTGCGCCGAGGCTGCGGGCGTGTCACGCGTCACCCTGCACAGGATCGAGGGCGGTAATCCTTCGGTCACTATCGGCGCCTACGCCAACGTTGCAGCCGCACTCGGACTCCACCTCGTCATCCCGATCCTCGACGCGCCAGCAGCAGAGCTCACAGCGATCACGGTCGGCGACTACCCCGGCCTGCGCGCGCTGGCCTGGCAGACCGACGCCGGCACCACCATCACTGAGACCGAGGCACTCAACCTCTACGAACGCGGCTGGCGACACCTGGACCAGGAGACGCTGACTGACCACGAAAGGGCATTCATTCAGCACTTGGCCGACAGCTACAGCAACGGGAGGCTCCTTGTTTAGGCGGCTGCACCATCAACAGGTGGCCGAGGTGCTGTCGATCCTGGACGCACCGCTCCTGGCAGAGCACAACTGCTGGTTCGGAGGCGGGACCGCGATCGTCCTTGCCAACGGTGAGTACCGCGAATCGGTTGACATCGACTTCCTGGTATCCGACCCACAGTCCTACCGCGCGCTGCGTCAGATGGTCAGAGACCACGGGCTCGACGCCCTGGCTACAGGCGAATTAAACCTGGGTCGAACACCATCTGTTGACGGGTACGGGATCAGGACCTCAGTGCTCGTTGCGGGGGTTGCGATCAAGTTCGAGATCATCCATGAAGG
>CBDTZB010000709.1:0-1584 GCA_965364795.1 uncultured Nocardioides sp. | reverse complement strand
CGTTGGCATGGATCGACTGGAACACCCGCTCCAGCGCCTTGGCCTCGCCGTCGGCCTCGAGGATCATCGACTGCTGGCGGCCCTCCGCCTCGAGGATCATCTTGCTCCTGGTGCCCTCAGCGGTGAGGATCAGGGACTGCCGCTCCCCCTCGGCGTGGAGGATCACCGCACGCTTGTCGCGCTCGGCGCGCATCTGCTTCTCCATCGCCTCCTTGATGCTGCTCGGCGGGTCGATCTCCTTGATCTCCACCCGGTTCACCCGGATCCCCCACTTCCCGGTGGCGTCGTCGAGCACCTCCCGAAGCCTGGTGTTGATGGTCTCCCGTGAGGTGAGGGTGCTCTCGAGTTCCATTGATCCGATCAGGTTTCGCAGGGTGGTGACGGTGAGATGGTCGATCGCCTGCAGGTAGTTGGCCACCTCGTACGCCGCCGCCCGCGGGTCGGTGATCTGGTAGTAGAGGACGGTGTCGATGGAGACCACGAGGTTGTCCGCGGTGATCACCGGTTTCGGGTCCGAGGAGTAGACGTGCTCGCGGACGTCCAGCTTGGTGTTTACCCGGTCAACCAGCGGGATGACCACGTTGAGTCCCGGTTGCAGGGTCCTCTGGTAGCGGCCGAACCTCTCGATGTTGTACCGCCTCGCCTGCGGGACGATCCGGATGGACGAGGCCACCAGGAAGGCAACCAGTGCTGCGAGTATCGCGATCGGAATCAACAGTTCCATCGTGCTCACCCTTCGTTGGGCCGGGGGTCCGGCAGGGACTCGCGCGGATGCACGAGTGCGGTGGCGCCATCGATCTCGAACACGTCGACCCGGACGCCCGGCGGGATCACCACGTCCTCGTCGTAGGCTCGCGCCGACCAGTCCTCCCCGGCGAGGTGCACCAGTCCGCCGGTCGCACTGACCTCGCGGGTGACCAACGCCGACCGACCGACCAAGGCGTCGCTGCCATCACGCGAGACCGGTGGGAGCGCGAGGTGCCGCTTCACGATCGGGCGGAGCGACACGAGGCCCACCCCTCCCGCGCCGACGAAAGCGAGGAGCTGGATGGTGACCGGGGCCCCGAGGCCGGCGGTGACCGCTGCGACAAGGGCCGCGCTCGCGATCAGGCCGAACACCAGCGTCAGCGTGTAGAACTCTGCCACGCCGAGGAGAGCCGCTGCTGCAAGCCAGAACAACCACCATATGAAATCACCCATCCGCAAGGGATGTTCTTCATCGTACTCGCGGGGCGAAGATCGACCCGGCCTATCGCACCATTGCGTCGCCGGACGTCATGGTGGTCGAGCTCCAGCGACGCGTCGCCGCAACTGAAGGTGCCGATCGGTGGACTGGTGCTGACTCTCGGGGCAGGGCCGCGAGAGGCCTATGGCGAATGGGCTGGCCTGTAGGCCGGGTTCTGTCCGCTCCGGCCGATGACCGGGGCGGGGCGACCATCCATCTACGACGACCGTTGCCGGCCGCCTCCTGCGATCTACCCGTGCACTCGGGCGGGCCGCCCTCGAACGCACACTGTCTGATCTTGCTCCGGGTGGGGTTTACCTAGCTGCCCCGGTCGCCCGGAGCACTGGTGGTCTCTTACA
>CBDTZB010000708.1:0-1592 GCA_965364795.1 uncultured Nocardioides sp. | reverse complement strand
GGTCGAAGCCGCTGCCGGTGGGCACCGGTCGCAACCGCGGAGGAGCTGAGCTCTAGCACTGCGTGGTAGTTCTGGTCGGGAACACGCCATCAGATCTACCGCTCAGCGCTTCGGGCAACGTGGACATGCACGTATCTCCCCGGTCCAGCCTCGCGACGCCAGGCTTGCTGCCACCTGAGCGGCGACGGCGCACGCGTCGCCCGTGACGGCGTTCCATCCGTAACGAAGCGTGATGCTGTCTGCCTCGATGAGCCGCTTGTTGTCGCGCATCATGTCCTTGGACCAGTCGGCGTGGTCGCGCGCTCCGTCCAGCTCGATCACCAGGCGCTGTTGGCGGAACAGCGCATCGATACGGGTGCCTTCTGTGACCACCTGCCGCTCCGGCGCCGGTAGCCCGTGCCGGGTGAGAACCTGGCTGAAGCGCCATTCGAGGGCGCTTTCAATTCCCTTGCCAGCCTGGCTGCACAGTTGCTTCAGGACGGCGGAGTGACGGGAGCGTCGGCGGGTGGTCAGCTCGTGAACCACGCGGTCGGGTGTCGTCCTTCGCTGCGCAAGAGCGCGCGCAGTTGCGGCGACGGCCGCGTCCTCCCCCACGCGCCCAGCGAGGTCGACGAGCGTGACGGGCAGGAACGTGCGAGGAGGGCTGCCCATCGCTCGGCGCTGACCTCGCCGGAAGACCACGCGCCAGAGGCCGACGGTGAAGCCCGTCCGCTTGATGGGCGCCCTGACGGCGATGGTCGTCGGCTCGTCCCGGACTGCGCCGTGCAGGAAGGCGGACGCCTCCTCTGCCAGCACCGCTGCGGTCCCGCCGCGCAGGAGGCCGGCCCAGGCCGCGGAGAGCCAGGTCGGGCTGGTGGTGAGATGAATGCCCTCACAAGGCCGCCCCCAATCGGCGGCCATCCGGTGGATCACCGCCCTCGTGAGTCCGCCGTCGATCAACTGGTGCGTGCTGATGACCCCGGCCTGGTGCTCCAAGAGGGCAACAACAGCGGCCGATAGAGACTGTCTGCGATGCACATGTCAGATCCTGCCCGCGGCGCGGCCCGGCGACGCACCCGGACGGCCCCGGGAACAACACCCGAACCCCAACGGACAACACCGTTGGCTCACCTCTCACCCTCTTTGGTAGGTCTGGTGTCGTACTCACCACCAGACCTACCAAACAGAGAACCTTGGAAGGAGCCTTTACGCGGGACGACGGCGGCCCGGGCACCGGCGACGCCCAGCCAGTGCCCGGTGTCCGTTTGGGCCGCCTCGGATGAACCGGCCAGCATCTCGAGCGAGATGCACGGAATCGGGCAGCCGGTGGCGACGGAGCCTGCAATGACGATCGCTTTGTCCATTGCTTCGGCGAGGACATGGCCAACGACCTTGCCTCCCAGCGAGGTCTCATCGAAGCGGCCCTCACCCGTGATCACGACATCCGCTGTTCCGAGCGCCGCAAGAAAGCCGCAGAGGCTGGCCACTTCTGCGGCTCCGGGCACGACGGCGGCTCCCCACAACGCTGCAAATCCGTAGGCCGTTCCGCCCGCGGCCCCCATGCCTGGGACTGAGGGGTCTGCCCCGAATACTTCCGACAACCGGTTGAGACC
>CBDTZB010000707.1:0-1593 GCA_965364795.1 uncultured Nocardioides sp. | reverse complement strand
TCAGCGCCGGTGCCGCCGATGCTCCCGGATCGGTGATCATCGGGAGCGCGCCGACCTTGATCGAGGAGTTCGACGTGGTTGCGATCGCCGAAGGCTGGGAAGGCTTCAGCACCACGACGGGGCAGCACACTCCGGACTAGCTCCGGAGTTCCCGACAACCTCAGGCCGGTTCGGCGATCCATTCCTTCTTGGCCAGCAGCAGGCCGTCGCCCACGGGCAGCAGCAGCGACACCAGATCTTCGCGCTCGGTGACCGCGCGGGTCAGGTCGCGGATGGCGACGGTCTCCTCGTCACGCTGCGAGGGGTCGGCGACGCGGTCGTGCCATAGGGCGTTGTCGAAGGCCACGACGCCGCCGGGGCGCAGCAACCTCATCGCCTCGTCGAGGTAAGCGGTGTACTCGGTCTTGTCCCCGTCGCAGAACACGATGTCGTAGTGACCGTCGGTCAAGCGGGGGAGTACGTCGAGGGCGGCGCCGGCGATGGTGCGCACACGCTGGGTGGGGATGTGTGCGTCCTTGAAGGATTCGCGGGCTAGGCGCTGGTGCTCCGCCTCGATGTCGACCGTGGTCAGGATTCCGTCCCCGCGCATGCCGGCCAACAACCACAGGCCCGAGACGCCGGTCCCGGTGCCGATCTCGACCACCGAGCGGGCGTCGAGGACCGAGCCGAGGAACCGCAGCGCTGCTCCTCCGCCGGAACCGATGGCGGCGACGCCGACCTCGGCCGATCGTCCATGGGCGGCGCTGATGGCGTCGCTCTGAGCGACGTAGGACTCAGCGAATGACCAACTGGCGGTGTTCACCGGCGGGGTGGACGGTTGGTGAGCAGAACTGGTGATGACGGCCTCCTGGGATCGTTGGGGCCAAACCTAGTGCTAAGTGGGGGTTCAGGCCGGGAACAACGCCGTGGAGCCGTCCGTTAAGACCAATCACAGGTTGCTTTCAGAATGTGTCTCTACATTGACGGATAGACCCAATTACCGCAGCACAGCCCCAGGGAGAATCGACGACATGGCGGACCGAATCGAGACCGCATCGGTCGATGGGGTTCCCACCTGGGACGAAGTGGTCGAGCAGCACTCCGCTCGCGTCTACCGACTGGCCTATCGCCTGACCGGCAACCGTCCCGACGCCGAGGATCTGACTCAAGAGGTCTTCGTCCGGGTCTTTCGATCTCTCGACACCTACACGCCAGGAACCTTCGGCGGGTGGCTGCACCGGATCACCACGAATCTCTTCTTGGACCAGGCCCGCCGCAAGCAGCGGATCCGCTTCGATGCGCTGTCCGACGAGCGCGCCGATCGGCTCACCAGCGACGACCCGGCCCCCGAGACGGCCTACGACGACCGCACTTTCGACGACGACATCGAACGCGCCCTCGCCACGCTGCCTCCGGACTTCCGGGCCGCGGTGGTGCTCTGTGACGTGGAGGGCCTGACCTACGAAGAGATCGCCGAGATCATGGACGCCAAGCTCGGCACGGTGCGTTCACGGATCCACCGGGGGCGAGCCATGCTGCGTGCGGCCTTGGCCCACCGCGCCCCCACCCAGGGTCGACAGCGCTATGCAGGCCCGTCGAACGACCCCGCGCACG
>CBDTZB010000706.1:0-1596 GCA_965364795.1 uncultured Nocardioides sp. | reverse complement strand
TCGAGGGTCGCCTCGATCTTCTGCTGGTCACCCTCGATGAAGGTGATCTCCTTGACCTCGCCCTTGGTGATGTAGGACTCGAGCTTGGAGGTTGGCACCTCGTCGAAGCCCCCACCGGGCGCGAGGAACTGCAGGGCTAGCAGGACACCAATGACGGCAATGGCGATCCAGGCCCAGGGACCCTTGAAAATGCGCTTCACAGACTTCTCTCGGACTATCGGAGGACGTGGCTACCCACCAGTGTCTCAGGCGGGTGATGAAAACACTGATCGCGGTGACCGCGGTCGTATTTCAACAGGCATAGAGCGAGCAGGGATCACCCGGCTCAGCGGCGCCACAGGGTCTCGGACCCAGCGGTGCGGAAGTACGCCTGTTGAAATACGTGGATCAGCGGTAGACGTGCGGAGCGAGCGTTCCGATGTCACGCAGATTGCGGTACTTCTCACGGAAGTCCAGGCCATAACCCACAACGAACTCGTTCGGAATGTCCCAACCGACGTACTTCACATCAACCGGCATCCGCTGGGCCTCGGGCTTGCGCAGCAGAGTGCAGATCTGAACGCTGGCCGGCTTGCGGGAGGTGAGGTTCGCGGTGAGCCACGACAGCGTGAGGCCGGTGTCGATGATCTCGTCGACGATGATCACGTGCTTGTTCGAAATATCGGTGTCGAGGTCCTTGAGGATCCGCACGACGCCGCTGGACTTGGTGCCCGAGCCGTAGGAGGAGACCGCCATCCAGTCCATCTCGATGTGGTGGGTGAAGGCGCGGGCCATATCGGCCATCACCATGACCGCTCCGCGCAGGATGCCGACGATGATGACGTCGTACCCCTCGTAGTCCTTCTCGATCTCCGCGGCCAGTTCCCCGATCCGCTCTTGGATCTGAGCCTCGGTGAAGAGGACGTTCACGAGGTCGTTTTCGACGTGGGCCGCATCCATGCTGTCAGCGTCCCACAGCAGGCGTGGGGCCGTCGAAGCGGAGGTACTGTCCAGAGCGGTGGGCCGTCACATGGCCAGGGAGCTGAATCTCCTTGGGAAGGTGGGTGCGGTTGTGGATCTGCTCCTCCAAAGCGTTGATGTGAACCGCGAAGAGCTCGGACGCGAGCGCTCCGGCTGCGAGTGCTCCCAGCCGCAGGACCCGGGTGCGCACGGCGAGCGGAAGCTCGGCCAGGCGGCCTACGTCGAAGCCGTCAGGAGTGCGGTGCTCCTCGAAGGCCGCGGCCGCCAGGTCATCGAGCGCCTCCATGTCGGGACGCAACTGCTCGGCGGTGCGGGCTAGCGTCTCGGCCACGCCCGGACCGAGTTCGCGCTCCAGGGTGGGCAGTGCGGTGTGGCGGACCCGGCTGCGCAGAAACCGGGGGTCGACGTTGTGGGGGTCGTTCCACCACTCGATGCCCTCAGCACGGCAGGCCTGCTCGGTCTGGACGCGAGTGATGGGGAGAAGCGGTCGGACGAAAACGTCGAACGCTGGGCGCATCCCAGCAATCGAGCGGCCCCCGGACCCCCGAGCCAGCCCGAGGAGCACCGTTTCGGCTTGGTCGTCGAGGGTGTGCCCGAGCAGCACCGTCGTGGAACCGAAGTGGTCGGCGAGTTGGC
>CBDTZB010000705.1:0-1599 GCA_965364795.1 uncultured Nocardioides sp. | reverse complement strand
AACAGGATGCGTCGGGTGATGACCATTGCGCCGACGATACGGGGGAGAGTGACCTCTGCCACAGATTCGACCGAATTCGGGTCGGCCCGCTGCACGGTTCTCGGATGGGGATACGGCAGGGTGGGGGTCATGTACGACGTGGGGATCGACCTGGCCTGGGGACTCCGTCGTCCAACAGGTTTGGCTGTGCTCGACGACTCCGGGCGACTGATTCACGTCAGTTCGGTTCGCGACGATGACGAGATCGACGCCGCCGTGGGGGAATACATCGCCCAGGACTGCCTGGTAGCCATCGACGCGCCCCTCATCGTCACCAACCCGACAGGGAACCGCCCCGCCGAGCAAGCGCTTAACGCCGACTTCGCCCGGTTCGACGCCGGTGCTCACCCCTCGAACACGGGAAAGCCGGAACTCGCACGGCCCCGTGGGGCGGACCTGTGTCAGCGATGGGGCTTGGACGTTGATCCCGACTCGACGGCGCCACGCCGAGCCATCGAGGTCTATCCGCACCCGGCGACCGTCGCGTTGTTCGGCCTCGGGCGCACCCTGAAGTACAAACAGAAGAGTGGCCGATCCTTCGCCGATCTGCGCGAGCAACTGAGCCTGCTCACCCGACTGCTCGAGGGACTCGCCGAGCGCGAACCGGTGCTCCGCCTCAAGGACTCTGACGATTGGGCGGAGCTGATGCATCGCCTGGCCAGCGCGACACGCAAGAGCGACCTGCGGGTCGTGGAGGATCAGGTCGACGCGGTCGTCTGCGCCTACGTGGCGCGGCACGCGCGGCTGCGCCCCGAGGAGACCACGACGTACGGCGATGGGGTGACCGGGTACATCGTGACCCCCACCCTGCCGACCGGTCAGATTCCGACCCCCCGGCCTCCCCGGCCGACGGCCGCCGAGAGCCACGCTCAGCGGGTCGATCGTGCGGTGCGCGACTACGCGGCCCAACGACCCGAGCTCGTCGTGGCCGCCCAGCACTACGTCGATCTCATGACCTCGATCCTCGACGACGCAGGCATCAACTACCTCAGCATCACCGGACGGGCCAAGGAGGTTGCCTCGTTCGCAGGCAAGGCGACCCGGATGGTGGACGGTCAGCCTGCCTTCGCTGATCCGGCCACCGACATCGGAGACCAGATCGGCATCCGTGTGATCACCTACGTCCACCGCGATGTTGCGGCGGTTGCCGACCTGCTGAACGATCAGGTCGTGGTGCTGGACGATCGCGACCTCGGCGACGAGACGGCCAGCGAAGGACGTTTCGGCTACTCCAGCCGTCATCTGATGATCGGTCTCGACGCCGAGCGAGCGAGTCAACCGCAGCATGCCCCTGCGCGAGGCCGAGGGGCTCAGGTCCAGATCCGCACGGTGCTCCAGCACGCCTGGGCCGAGTTCGAGCACGACATCCGCTACAAGGGGCAGGTCCCGGACGAGCATCGGGCCGAGTTCGACCGGCGGTTCACCCTCGCCGCAGGGTTGCTGGAGTTGGCCGATCGCGAGTTCTCCACCATCCGGGATCGGCTGCATTCCGCCGTTCCCCCCGAAGCCGACCAGGACGACGACCCGCGGATCAGTCCCCGCGACCTCGCGGCCTTCCTG
>CBDTZB010000704.1:0-1600 GCA_965364795.1 uncultured Nocardioides sp. | reverse complement strand
TCCTCGCGTACGCCGAACGCATCGGTCGGGTCAAGCCATCCTGGAACTTCGCCGTTCCGGGGGTCTCCTCGATCTCGGTCGACCTGCACAAATACGGCTACACGCCCAAGGGCGCCTCGATCCTCCTGCACCGCGACCCAGCCGGTCGACGACCGACGTACTTTGCCTCTGCTGCTTGGCCCGGCTACACGATGATCAACACCACGATGCAGTCCACGAAGTCCGGTGGCCCTCTCGCGGGCGCTTGGGCCACGGTCAAGACCGTCGGACACGAGGGGTACGCCGACCTGGCCCGCGACTGCCTCGACGCCGTTGACCTCCTCGTCGCTGGGATCGAAAAGATCGAGGGGATCGGCCTGGCGGTCAGACCCGACTCGACCCTGATCGCCCTGACCGCCGACGACACCTGCGATGTCTTCACCATCGCCGACGAGATGGTTGAGCGCGGCTGGTACGTCCAACCCCAGATGTCGTGGCGGCAGAACCCGCCCACCCTGCACCTGTCGGTCAGCGCAGCCACCCTCCCGCTGGTCGAGGAATGCCTGGAGACGCTGAGCACCGCGGTGGAGGTCGCTCGGAAGGCTGGCCCGGCCGCGGTCGACACGCAGGTCCTGCCGATCCTGCAGTCCCTGGTGCCGGATCAACTCACCGACGAAGACTTCGACGCTCTGCTCCAGGCGGCGGGCCTCACCACCGACACTCCCGGACCCACCACGCGGTTGCCTGCCCGGATGGCGCCGGTCAACGTCCTACTCAACCGAGCAGCGCCACGGCTGCGTGAGGCGATTCTCTCGGCCTACCTCGACCGGTTGTTCCGTCCGGTGCGGATCGATCAGCCGACGAACTCCAACACCGACGCCAAGTTGTAGTCGCCGGCGTCGGTCCCGAGACCGCGCGCCACCTGGGCTGCGGTCGCGCAACCGAGCGCTGCGGCTTCGACGGGCGTCTTCCCTAGCGACAGTCCGCGCAGGAACCCGGCCGAGAAGGCGTCGCCACAGCCGGTCGTGTCCACCAGGTCCTCCGGCGCAATGACGAGTGCGGGCACCTCAGTCGCGCCGACACCGTCCACCACGATCGCGCCCTCGGCGCCGCGCGTGACGGCCACACAACCGGCCCCGGCCGCGATCAGCGCCTGGGCGCCTTCGACGAGGGTGGCGGCGCCGGTGAATCCCAGGACCTGCTCGTCGTTGGGCAAAAGGTAGTCGGTCTCGGGTAGCGCTGCCGCGATCCAGGCCAGCAGGTCGGGGTCGCCGGGCGCCAGGATGTCCATCGACGTGGTGGCACCGAGGGAGCGGGCCAGCGCCAACAACTCCGCCGCCGCTTCTCCGCCGAGGAACTCCGGTCCACCCAGGTGCAGGTGGGTGATTCCGGCCAACGCCTCACGGTCCAGGTCCTCCAGGGTGAAGGACCCGTTCGCCCCGATGCAGTGCCACGCCGGCCGGTCGCCGTTGGGTCGCACCGGGATCACCGATGACGAGGTCTGGGCGTCGCTCTTGGCCACCAGACCAGAAACGTCCACTCCCTCGCGCTCTAGCAGGGTCCTCAGCAACTCCCCTGCCGGATCGGTCCCCACCGCGCCGAAGGAGAGGACGTCGGCACC
>CBDTZB010000703.1:0-1601 GCA_965364795.1 uncultured Nocardioides sp. | reverse complement strand
ACCGTGTGGGGCACTCGCCTGCTGCTGGAGGGGGCCGACGACCCGCGCCTCGCGTTGTTCATCGCGCGGTACGGCGCGGGGGAGACCGCCCCGGAACCCTGGGCCTCCTGTGCTGGCGGCCAGCGCAACCCTCCCCCCGTACGCAGTTCCGGCACCTCAATCTGACAGGAGCGCCCATGGACAGCGAGACCCGTGACTACAACACCGGTGATCGGGAGGCCGTGCTGGATCTGACCCGTGACTGCGCCGGCTTCGTGGAGGGACGCGGCAACGGGCTCTTCCAGATCTTCGTCCCACACGCCACCGCCGGGATCGCGATCATCGAGACCGGTGCCGGGAGTGACGATGACCTGCTCGCGGCCCTTGGTGACCTGCTGCCGGCCGATGATCGATGGCGACACCGGCACGGCTCTCCCGGCCATGGGCGTTCGCATGTGATGCCGGCGATCGTCCCGCCTCACGCGACGGTGCCCGTCCTCGACGGTCGATTGGCGCTCGGCACCTGGCAGAGCATCTGTTTGGTCGATCTCAACGTCGATAACGATCACCGCACGGTGCGGTTCAGCTTCCTGACGGGATAAGGACCACTCGGGCCAGGTTCTGTCGAACAGGTGTTCGAAGTTGAACTACGATGGGATGCATGGTCACCCACGTCGCCCCGCCCGGTTGGCCCAGCGAGGTGCGCCCTCCTGATGCTCCAGGGTGGGAGCAGACGGCGGCGGCCTGGTTTCTGGATCTCTGCCCGCCCGACTTCCGTGGATACCCGGGCCTGCGAAAGCACGTCGTCGTTCTCGCTCGCTTCGCCGTCATCCACCTCGAGGCCGGTCAGGAGGCGTGCAAGCGCGGGTTGAGCGAGGCTCGGTCGAGTCTGCGGGAGGTGGCCGGACCAGACATCGTCGAAGCGGCGGTGCAGACCTGGCTCCGCGAGGACGCCCGGCTGGCCGGAGCCCACCGCTCGGCACTCCTGGTCGAGGAGGCGCTGCGCGGCCGCCGTTTCATCGCCCGTCTCTGACCGCGACTCGGCGCATCTTGACGCTGAAAAGGGCTCGACTCGGCGCATCTTCTCGCAGTAGCGCCGACTCAGCGTCAGACCGGCGTCAAGTAGCGCCGACTCGCGGTCTACTAACCTGACCTGATGCCCAGCTTCGCGACCGTGATCCTTCTCGATCGTGCTGGACAGATCCTGCTTCAGGAGCGCGATGAGCATCCGGTGATCGATCCCGAGCGGTGGGGGATGCCCGGCGGTCACGTGGAGCCGGGCGAGACTTCCGAGGCCGCGGCGTACCGTGAACTTGCCGAGGAGACCGGGGTCGAGTTGTCCCCAGGCACACTGCAGTCGTACGGCGACTTCACGGTCTGGCATCAGGCCTACGAGTCCTGGGACCCTGTCAGCGTCTTCGTCGCTGCCACCGACCTGAATGACCACGACATCGAATGCCGGGAGGGACGTCAGATGATCTTCGTCCACCCCGACCGAGTCGCCGACCTGCCGCTGACAGGGTCGGCGAGCATGATCGTGCCCCCGTTCCTCGCATCCGACACCTACCGAAAGTTGCTCTCATGACCACTGGTCAGTTCGACGTGATTCCTGTCCCCGGCAA
>CBDTZB010000702.1:0-1611 GCA_965364795.1 uncultured Nocardioides sp. | reverse complement strand
GAGTCCCCGAGGAACTCCAACCGTTCGTTGGTCGGGAGTCCGCCGTTCTCGTAGGCGTAGGACCGGTGCGTCAACGCCCGGTCGAGCAACTCCGGATCCAGCGTGGGGTCGCCCAGGGCACGCCGGAGTTCGGCGTAGCCCTCGACGCCCGCAGCGCTGCTATCGGGGTTGCTCACAGACAAACGACTCAGAGGACCTGACGACGGGCGGACTTGGCGCCGTACTGGCCACAGGTGCCACAGGCACGGTGGGGCAGGTGCTTGGCACCACAAGACGCGTTGGCGCAGGTCACCAGGGTCGGCGCAACGGCCTTCCACTGCGAGCGACGGTGGCGCGTGTTGCTGCGCGACATCTTCCGCTTCGGGACAGCCACGGTGTTCTCCTCAAGGTGGGGGGATCGCGATGAATGCGATCCCTCGGGTTCTGGTCAGGGGTCGTCCCGTTGCCGGGTCGATCAACTGGACGATTCTAGGGGGTTTCCTTCTCGGGGTCCGCATCGGCGGTCCGATCAGGGGTCAGATCAGTCAATGCGGCCCACCGTGGATCGATCGGAGCCTCGTGATCATGGCCCGGATCTTCCGCGAGACGAGCACCGCATTCGACGCATAACCCGGGGCAGTCGTCCTCGCACAGAGGCTGGAACGGCAACTCGAGCACTACTGCGTCACGCAGCACGGGCTCAAGGTCCAACAGGTCGTCGTCGAGGACCTGTAGGTCCTGCTCCTCGTCGTCGTCGGCTGCGGGGAGTTCGTAGAGGAACAACTCCTGGAAGCGCGCCTGAAGGTCCTCATCCAGTGCGATCAGACACCGCACACACTCGCCCTCCAGAGCCGCGGTGGCGGTTCCGGTGATCAGAACGCCCTCCATGACGGCTTCGAGGCGTACGTCGAGTTCCACCGGCGAGCCCACTGGGACCGAGAGGACCTCGATGCCGAGGTCCTCAGGAGCGGGAGCGGTCCAACTCAGTTCCTTTTGGGACCCCGCTCGTCTCCCGAGTTCGCGGGTGTCGAGAACGAACGGATCCGCTGGATCCAGGGTGCTCTGGGACTTCTTTCCGGTGCGTGCCATATCGAGGGTGAGCCTAGTCGTCACCCGGTGGGACGAACAATCGGTCGGTCCAGCGGCTGCGCGGCTCAGGCGCTGGCGCGTTCCGCCAGTCGCTTGAGGAGTCGCTCACGGACGAAGTCGGGCAGCAGCCCCTCAATGTTTCCGCCGAGGGAGGCGACCTCCTTGACCAGGCTGGAGGAGACGAACGCGTAGGTGGTCGACGTGGGCAGGAACACCGTCTCGACCCCGGTGAGGTGGGAGTTCATCTGTGCCATCTGGACTTCGTACTCGAAGTCCCCTCCCCCACGCAGGCCCTTGATGATGGCCTGGATCGACTCCTTGCGGCAGTAGTCGGTGAGCAACCCCGAGAATCCGTCCACTCGGACGTTGTCGAATCCTGAAGTCGCTTCGCGCAGCATCTCTATGCGTTCGTCCGGGGTGAACAGTTTTGTCTTGGAGACGTTGGTTCCGACGGCGACCACGACCTCGTCGAAAAGACCCGCCGCCCGTTCGAAGATGTCGAGATGGCCATGGGTGACGGGGTCGAAGGATCCGGGGCATACC
>CBDTZB010000701.1:0-1616 GCA_965364795.1 uncultured Nocardioides sp. | reverse complement strand
CTCGACGCGCTGGCGCAGGAGGACTGATCGCCCCTTGAGTCCCACGTTCCGCTCCCTCCACAACCCCAACTACCGCAAATACGCCGCCGGCAGCGTGGTGTCCAACGTGGGCACCTGGATGCAGCGAGTTGCCCAGGACTGGCTGGTGCTGTTGCTGACCGGGAACAGCGGTGCCGCGATCGGCATCGCGACCGGGCTGCAGTTCCTGCCGTTCCTGCTGCTCTCGCCGCTCGCGGGACTGGCTGCGGATCGGATTCCCAAGCGGCGCCTGCTCCAGATCACCAACGTCGGCATGGCGGTCCCGGCGGTCGTGCTGGGCCTGCTCGCGGTCACCGGCGCGGTCCAGACCTGGCACGTGTACGTGCTGGCCCTGGTGCTCGGCGTCGCCGCCGCCTTCGACGCGCCCGCTCGCCAGTCCTTCGTCTCCGAGCTGGTCTCCTCGGACGACCTGACCAATGCAGTGGGGCTCAACTCGGCCAACTTCAACGTTGCTCGCATCATCGGACCGGCCCTCGCAGGGCTCCTGATCGCCGCGCTGGGTGGGGGAGTGGCCGCCACCGGGTGGGTGATCCTGGCCAACGGCCTCAGCTACACCGCACCCGTCCTGATGCTTCGGGCACTGGACCACGCCCGGCTGGCCACGCCCGACCTGGTGCTGCGCAGCCCCGGCCAGATCCGCGCGGGACTCGCCTACGTCCGAGGTCGACCCGACCTCATGCTGATTCTCGGGATCGTCTTCTTCACCGGCACCTTCGGCCTGAACTTCCAGATGACCTCAGCGCTGATGGCCACCGAGGTCTTCGACAAGGGCGCCACCGAGTACGGCCTGCTCGGCACCTTCATGGCGGTCGGCTCCCTGGCCGGGTCGCTGTTGGCGGCCCGCCGCGTCCGGGTCCGGCACCGGCTGATCGTCGGGGCGGCGATCACCTTCGGCGCGGTCGAGATGGTGGCTGGGCTCGCGCCGTCGTACCTGCTCTTCGCGCTGCTCTGCCCCCTGCTGGGGCTCTCTGCCCTGACGATGATCACCAGCGCCAACGCGTTCATGCAGCTCAAGACCGAGCCCGCCATGCGGGGCCGCGTGATGGCGCTCTACATGATGATCTTCATCGGCGGAACGCCGCTGGGCTCACCGCTGGTCGGCTGGGTCGGCGAGGTGTACGGCGCCCGTTGGACGCTGCTGTTCGGCGGGGCGATGACGATCGCCGGGACCGTCCTCGCCAGCGTGCTGTTTCTGAGGGGTCGGCGCGTTTTGACCCCCGCAGAGGGAGCCGGTAATCTCGTTCCTCGTGTCTGGGACCACCAGACCGTTGCGCGTGCCCAAAAGGTTCTCGACTGATCCGCGGCTCCGAAATGACCCGCCAGTGGAGCCGGGCACAGACATCACAGGCACACAGTTCAGCATCATCATCGTGCCCGGCAGAGCGCTGGGTTCTGACTAGTAGAAATGAAGGGGAACCACCAGGTGCCCACGATTAACCAGCTGGTCCGCAAGGGCCGCCAGGACAAGGTGTCCAAGAGCAAGACGCCTGCCCTCAAGGGTTCGCCCCAGCGACGCGGTGTCTGCACCCGCGTCTACACCACCACCCCGAAGAAGCCGAACTCCGCTCTGCGCAAGG
>CBDTZB010000700.1:0-1625 GCA_965364795.1 uncultured Nocardioides sp. | reverse complement strand
TGGAGCTGAGTCTGAGCCACCCTGACCTGGTGAACAGCGTGATTCACGTCAAGGACCTGCTGCCCCTGCTTATCCTGGAGCACGCCGCGGACATCTCCACCTGGTGTTACGCCGCTCCGTACGACGTCTACGACATGGTCGGTGCGAGTCCGGACGAGTTGCTCGACCCAGAGGTTGGCTACTAAGCCGTTATGGCTGAGGACCGGTTGATCGGGTTTCGCTCCTTCGGGCCGGATGGTCAGGTGCCGGGATGGGAGTACGACGACTCTGCCCTCGACACCGGTGGTGGATTGCGTCCCGAGCTCACGGGGAAAAGCCTCGGTCGTGCGGTCATCTCCGCGGGACTTGTCTTCGGCCGCGATCGGTTCGCACCTGCCGCGTTCAGGGTGACCGTCGCTTCGTTCAAGGTTCGGCTGATGGGAGATGTCTCTTCCTCCGGCGCCCGTCAGGTTGCTTGATGCCTTCGTGCTCTAGACGAGTGGAACACTCATGGGTGTGAGCCCCTCAACTGCGCTGGAGGCGGTCGACTCGCCTTGCTTGGTGGTCGATGTCGACCTGCTGAACCGGAACCTATCTGCCATGGCCGACGCCGCGAAGGCCACGGGATTGACCGTGCGCCCGCACGTCAAGACACACAAGTGTTTGCAGATCGCCCGGCGTCAGATCGCTTGTGGCGCAGCTGGGATCACCGTGGCGACCGTTGCTGAGGCGGAGGTGTTCACCGCCGCTGGCATCACCGACGTGTTCATCGCCTACCCGGTGTGGGCCTCGGTGCGACGAGGACGCCGTCTGCGTGCCTTGACCGAACGCGCCAGGCTGCGTGTGGGAGTCGACTCAGCCGAGAGCGCCGCAGTGTTAGGTGCGGCGCTAGCGGGTACCGACGCGCAGGTGCTGATCGAGATAGACAGTGGTCATCACCGGACCGGGGTCGCCCCTGAACAGGCCGCCACTGTGGGGCTGGCCGCTACCCACGCCGGACTGCAGGTCATAGGGGTCTTCACGTTTCCCGGCCACGGGTACGCGCCCGACAGGCGCAGCCAGGCCGCAAGGGACGAGGCGACCGCACTGAAGCAGGCCGCCAAGGCCTTGGAGCGGGAGGGGCTGGGCGTGCCGGTCCGCAGTGGTGGGTCCACGCCGACGGTGGCTGACGCGGACCCGGGCGTGCTCACCGAGGTTCGCCCGGGGGTGTATGTCTTCAACGACGCCCAGCAGGGCGAACTCGGCAGTTGCTCGTGGTCTGACGTAGCGCTGACAGCCGCCGCGACGGTGGTCAGCATTCGAGGATCCCAAGTGATTCTGGACGCCGGCAGCAAGACCCTCGGTGCCGACCAGCCTGGTTGGGCCACCGGCGGTGGACGGCTGCTGGATCACCTGGACGCGCGAGTCATCGCGCTCTCAGAGCATCACGCCACGGCGGCCTTCCCCAACGACGCCGTGATGCCGCAGCTGGGTGAGGTAGTGCGGATGGTGCCCAATCATGTGTGCGCAGCCGTCAACCTCGCCGACGAGCTGGTCATCGTCTCAGCCGGCGAGGTCATCGACCGCTGGCCGGTCGCCGCCCGCGGCGCCAACACCTAGAAGATAACCGGCGTCCCTGACCAATCTACGAGTGGTCTCCGGTGGCC
>CBDTZB010000699.1:0-1636 GCA_965364795.1 uncultured Nocardioides sp. | reverse complement strand
GGTCCGTGCCGAGGATTCATCGCTCACGATCGGGCGGCCGCGCGTGGACGCTCGGTCGCAGGCGACCTCGTCCTAGCTGGCGCTGAGCGATCAGCGTCGCGGTTTGCGATCGTTCAGGGAGGCCGCCGCCACTCCGCCGCCGATGGCGCCGAACAGATGCCCCTGCCAGGAGACGCCCGGCTGCCCAGGCAGGACGCCGAACAGCAGACCGCCGTAGAGGAAGACCAGCACCAGTCCAAGGATGATCTGCCCGGCGCTGTGAGTGAAGACGCCGCGGACGATGAGGTAGACCAACCAGCCGAAGACCAGCACCGAGGCACCGAGGTGCACCTCGTTGCCCGGCGCGATCAGCCAGACACCGACACCGCCCACGACCCAGATGATCGCGGTGGCCGCCCACCCCTGCCCGATCCCGGAAACCAACACCAAGAAGCCCAGCACGATCACCGGCACGGTGTTGGCCGAGAGGTGGTCAAAACCAGCGTGCAGGACAGGCGCGAACAGGATGCCGACCAGCCCCTCGTCGGACCGGGGTTGGACGCCGTACTGGTCGAGGTTGCGCGGGAGGATCGAGTCCACGATCTCGAGGATCCACAGCAGCGCCACGAAGAGGCCGACATGGACGCCGGCCCGGATCCAGGTGGCCGGTTCGTTAGCCGTGTTTGTGCTGCTCATGGGTTCATTGTGGCGGAGTTGACCAACCTCAGCGGACGGCCTTGAGGACGTGGCGGACCCGACGGCTCCGGTCGGTCCGTTCGGTGGAGGTGGCTCGGATGCTCTGGGTCCAGCGATCACCATTGGTGACCCGGCGCAGACGCTTGGACTTGATGACCAACTTGGCGGCTCGGCCGGGTTTCACCGTGGGCGTGAGGAAGGTGCCCTTGCGGACCTTGGCGGTCACGTTCTTCCCACCCGAGTAGAACTTCGTGACGAAGCCCTTCTTCCTGGGCTGGGCTCGGACAGCGTAGGCGTCGTCGGAGTCGCCCAGGTTGGCGATCTTCAGCACCGCCCTGACGGTGCCGGCGCGGTTCGAAACCTTGCGAACCACTCGGGTGGCCTGCTGGCCACCGGGGATCTTGAGGGTGGCGTTGAGGCGGTAGTCGCCGACGACCTCATAGGTGCGATCGACCGCGGTGGTGTTCCCCGCACCATCGGTGGCCGTGACGCGGTAGGTCTTGGTGCCGGGCGTCGCGGTGTCCAGAACCGCTGCGGAGCCGGCACAGGCCTGCAGCGTCGAGCCGCCGGTGTCGGTGCACGTCTGGGCGGGGACGACCACGTCGCCCACGGCGTACGTCTGACCTGGCGTCGGGTGCGTGATGGTGACCTCAGGGTCGATGGCGTCGAGGTCGATGGCGGCGGGGAAGGGCATGGCCCGATAGGTCGCGTAGCGCTTTGACGCCTCATCCTCGTCATGAGCGATCTCCCAGAGCACCTGACCGGCAGCATCGATCTCAGCGGCGACGGCGCTGCGAACGGCGGCGTACCCGATGAGGGTGTTGCCGTTGTCGAGACGGACGGCGCCACCAGCGAAGAGGCCGAAGTACCCGGGGTCGAAGCTCCAGACCAAGGTGGCGGTCTCCTCGGGACCGGCGTCGTCCTCGCTGAGTTCGTACTGCGTCACCCGGGTGCCGGGCCG
>CBDTZB010000698.1:0-1639 GCA_965364795.1 uncultured Nocardioides sp. | reverse complement strand
TCGTTCAAGGACGGCGACGAGATCGTCATCGAGCCCTGGCGTGCCGACTCCTTCCCGGTCGTCAAGGACCTCATCGTCGACCGCTCCGCTTTCGACCGGATCATCCAGGCTGGCGGCTACATCTCGGTCAACACTGGGGCCGCTCCCGACGCCCACGCGACGCCGATCCCCCAGCCGGACGCCCTGCGTTCCTTCAACGTGGCCACCTGCATCGGTTGCGGTGCCTGCGTGGCCGCCTGCCCCAATGGCTCGGCCTCGCTGTTCCTCGGCGCGAAGGTCACCGCGTTGGGTCTGCTCCCCCAGGGTCAGCCCGAGCGCGACTCCCGGGTGACCAACATGGTCGCTCAGCACGACGCCGAAGGCTTCGGTGGTTGCACCAACGTCGGCTCCTGCACCGCGTCCTGCCCCAAGGAGATCCCGCTCGACGTGATTTCCCAGCTCAACAAGGACCTGCGCACCGCGATCAAGCACGGGTTCTAGCCGAGTCGGCGTTACTTGACGCTCGCAGGACCCTGAGTCGGCGCTACTTCTCGAAGTAGTGCCGACTCAGTGCATTTCAGGCGTCAACTTGCGCCGACTCGCGAGGAGCCAGATGACCACTGCGAGCGGCCAGAGGACCTGGGCGCCCGCAATGGCGCGCTCACTGAGGCCGACGACGTCGGAGCCCAGGGTCAGACCGAACCAGAGCAGCAGACCAGACAGCATCACGGTCGCGACGGTGGCGGCTCTGCTCGTGGGCACGCCGGAGAGCACCGGCCACAGCGTCAGCGCGAAGAAGCTCACGGTGGCGACCGGATTGTGCAGGTCGGAGGGGATCGCGAAGACGGCCACCAGGACAGCCAGAAAGCCCCCGAATCCCAACGTCAGCCGTCCGCTGAGACGGGCTGAGCGCAGCCCCAGGGCGGTCACCATGTGACAAACACCGAGTACGACGAACCCAGTGGTCATGATCCAGCGATCGGTCGCTCCCTGCGCGGCCAGGGCGCTGATCGTCTGCTCGGTGGCGTCGAAGGCCGGCTGACGGGTCGCGGCGAGGGTCCAGCCACCGATGAGCGCGATCGGCGCCACGGCGGCTGAGACGAGCGCGTAGGGGGCTGTGAGCCGCTCCTGCCTGCTCATGCGGAGGTGGCCCGCAACGCCTTCCACCCCAACGATCCGAGAGCGGCGGCGATAGCGAAGTTCACGACGATCAGCACGGTGTGCGCGACGTAGTAGCCGGCGGGACGATCCTCACCGCCGGAGTAGGCCTCGAAGAGCTGCCGGGCGAACATGCTGAACGACAGGACCGTCCAGGCCGCTACCGCAAGCAGGAGCAGCGCGTGCTTGCGTTCGAACCTCACGGGGACTTTTTCTTCAGCAGTGCGACCAGCCCCAGCATCGCGCCCGCTCCCCCGGCGAAGGGGACCACCCATTCACGTCTACTGGCGGGCTGGCGCAGGCCACCGGCTTCGCCCAACTCGACCAGAGACGGCAGGCCGGGGCCGTGCATCTGTGCCGGCCCCTCGTTGCGCTGTGCCCTCGCCGCCGGTGAGGTGTGTGCGAAGGCGGCGGCGTACAGCAGGATCCGCGAGAAGTAGTAGATCCACACCAGCAGGGTCAAGGCGATCCCGAAGGCCTGGAAGGCGGGCTTGCCCTCGGT
>CBDTZB010000697.1:0-1648 GCA_965364795.1 uncultured Nocardioides sp. | reverse complement strand
GCGCCGGCGGTCGTGCTGCTGGTGCGGCCGGCGGCCGCGGCGGCGGCAAAACCAAGGACCAGAAGCAGGCCTCCGATCAGGACCGCTACGACGACGGCGAGGACTGGCTCGACGACGAGGGCGCGGGGCCCGCGGTGCTGGGCTGACCCAGCACCACGGGGTCAGAACAGCAACGCCGAGGCGGGGTCCGCCAAGATCCCCGCGACGTCGGCGAGGAAGCGTGAACCAAGCTCCCCGTCGATGTGGCGGTGATCGAAGGAGAGCGCCAGCGTCGTCACGTCTCGCGGCACGATCTGTTCGACCCCGTCACGGGTGACCACCCAGGGCTGTCGCTTGATGGCGCCGAAGCAGAGGATCGCGGACTCACCAGGATTGATGATCGGCGTGCCGGCGTCCACCCCGAACACCCCGACGTTGGTGATGGTGAAGGTGCCGTCACTCATGTCCGCTGGCTGGGTCTTCCCCTCCTTGGCGGTCGCGGTCAGCTCGCCGAGCGCACCGGCCAACTCCAGCAGGGTTAGGTCCTGGGCGTCCTTGACGTTGGGCACCACCAGACCCCGCGGCGTGGCGGCCGCGATGCCGAGATTGACGTAGTGCTTGTAGACGACCTCGCCCGCGTCGGCGTCCCAGAACGAGTTGACCTCCGGGGTACGCCGCAGCGCGAGCATCACCGCCCGCGCCAGCACCAGCAACGGTGAGACCTTGACATCGCGGAACTCACGACGCTGCTTGAGCCGCTCCACGAACTCGGTCGTGGCGGTGGCGTCGAGGGTCACCCACTCCGTCACATGGGGCGCGGTGAAGGCGGAGGACACCATGGCGTTGGCCATCATCTTCCGGACGCCCTTGATGGGCTCGCGCGTCTCGCGCTCACCGGTGGCCGCCGGGCGTCGGGTGCCAGCAGACCCGGAGGCGCCGGTGGCGGCCTTGGGACCGCTGCCGTTCGACTGGTTGCCGGCCTGCTCAACATCCGCGCGGGTGACGGTGCCGTTCGGCCCGGTCGCGGTCACGGCGGCCAGGTCAACGCCGAGGTCCTTGGCCAACTTGCGCACCGGCGGCTTGGCCAGGGCTCGGACCTCCTGGGGAGTCGTCGCCCGGGTGGGCACGAACTCGGGAGGCGGCGTGGGTTCGGGTGCGGGTCGGGCGTCCCGGGCGGGGACCGCGTCCTCATCGCTCTCCACCACAGCCTGAGACTGGGCGCCGCCGGGGGCGAACGCACCCTGCACCTGCATCTGGGTGGCGGCCGCCGACTCGGACTTGGGTGAAGCAGAACCCTTGCGGGCCCGGCGCATCGGACCGCGGTCGGCCTTGTTGCGTCCCACCAGGCTCTCGCCCTCGCCGCCACCACTGGCCGCGGGATTGGAGAGGTCGATCTCGACGGGCGGCTGGTCGGCGTCGCCCACGGTGATGATCGGGGTCCCGACCGCGATCATTTCGCCCTCCTTGACGAGCAGCGCGGTCACGGTTCCGGCGTACGGCGAGGGCAACTCGACCAGCGACTTGGCGGTCTCGATCTCGACCACGACGTCGTTGATGGCGATGACGTCGCCGACCGCGACCTTCCAGCTGACGATCTCGGCCTCGGTCAGGCCCTCGCCCACGTCGGGCAACTTGTAGTCCGGCATGGCGAAACTCCTAGAACTCGAGG
>CBDTZB010000696.1:0-1648 GCA_965364795.1 uncultured Nocardioides sp. | reverse complement strand
GCCTACGTGCACTACGTCGAGGGCTGCACCGCGCCGATCTACTCCTCGGACTCGCTGCACAGCGCCGTGGTCGAGATCATCGTGAAGAAGGGCGGCCGCTGCCGCTACACGACCATCCAGAACTGGTCGAACAACGTCTACAACCTCGTCACCAAGCGCGCGACGTGCGAGGCCGGCGCGACCATGGAATGGGTCGACGGCAACATCGGCTCCAAGGTCACCATGAAGTACCCCGCGATCTACCTCATGGGTGAGCACGCCAAGGGCGAGACGCTGTCCATCGCCTTCGCCGGTGCGGGCCAGCACCAGGACGCCGGCGCGAAGATGGTGCACGCTGCGCCGAACACGTCCTCCTCGATCCTGAGCAAGTCCGTGGCCCGAGGCGGCGGACGCACCTCCTACCGAGGTCTGATCCAGATCAACGAGGGGGCACACGGCTCGAAGTCCAACGTCCTGTGCGACGCGCTGCTCGTCGACCAGATCAGCCGCTCAGACACCTACCCCTACGTCGATATCCGCGAGGACGACGTGTCCATGGGTCACGAGGCGAGCGTCTCGAAGGTCTCCGACGACCAGCTCTTCTACCTCATGTCGCGAGGCATGGCGGAGGACGAAGCGATGGCCATGATCGTGCGTGGCTTCGTCGAGCCGATCGCTAAGGAACTCCCGATGGAGTACGCCCTTGAGCTCAACCGCCTTATCGAACTGCAGATGGAGGGTGCAGTCGGCTGATCGCTGACTCACTCATCCCCGCACACTCCTGACCAGAAAGACGCCTTAGTGACTGTCACCGATACCGCGCGCCAAAGCGTGCGCGCCGCCATGGAATCCGAGCAGGGACACCTGATCGTGTCCCACCTCAACCCACCGCCGTCCTACGACCTCGCGGACTACCCCGTGCCTCACGGGCGCGAGGAGATCTGGCGGTTCACCCCGCTCAAGCGTCTGCGCGGCATCCTCGACGGAGAGGCCTCCGCGGCCTCCCTGACGTGGGAGAGCACCCTGCCCGAGGGCGTGACGCTCACCCAGATCAGCACCACCGAGGCCCGCGAGATGGGCGAGCTTGCACCCAACGATCGGCCCTCGGCACTGGCCGTGGCGAACGCTGGGGGAGCGACCCTGATCGACGTCCCCGCTGAGCTCGAAGCCAGTGAGCCCATCGTCATCAACCTGACCGGCGAGTCGGTCGATGACCTTGTGTGGGGCCACCTGGTCCTGCGCATCGGCAAGTTCGCCAAGGCAACCATCGTGCTGAACCACTCAGGTTCCGCCCGCTACGCCGCTACCACCTCCGTGCTGGTCGGCGACGGTGCCCAGGTCAACGTGGTCTCGGTTCAGGACTGGGCCGACGACGCCGTACACCTGGGACGCGACGCGATCCTGGTTGGGCGTGACGCCTCCGTGCGGCACACCTCGATCAGCTTCGGTGGCGATGTCGTGCGGATGCACGCCAACGTCGAGTACGCCGGCACCGGTGGCGAAGCCGAACTATTCGGCCTCTACTTCGCCGACGAGGGCCAGCACCTCGAGCACCGGCTCTTCGCCGACCACAACCAGCCCAAGACCAAGAGCAACGTCCTCTACAAGGGCGCGTTGCAGGGTCAGGGTGCGCACACGGTGTGGATCGGCAACGTCCTGATCCGCAAGG
>CBDTZB010000695.1:0-1649 GCA_965364795.1 uncultured Nocardioides sp. | reverse complement strand
CGGCTCAGCCGGTCGAGGAGATCTTTTCGATCAGTGCGGTGGTGGAGATGGCCGGTGTCCTGCTCAGGTAGACCACCTCACAGATGTCTCTGAACTCGTCGAAGCGACCCTCCCAATCATCACCCATGACCAAAACGTCAGCGCCGAAGTCGGTGATGTAGCGGCGTTTCAACTCCAGGCTTTCTTCTACGAAGACCTCATCAACCGGCTTCAAAGCCGCGACGATCGCCAGTCGTTCGGCTTGGCTGAAGACGGGCTCGCGGCCCTTCTTGGCGATGTTGAGCGCGTCGGCGGACACACCAACGACCAAGCGGTCGCCCAGGGCGGCGGCGCGTTCGATGACTCTGAGATGCCCTACGTGGAAGACATCGAAGGTCCCGAACGTGATGACCGTGCGGGCGCCGGTCGGCGTGGGGGTATTCGACATGGCCCGCAGTCTGTCACGGGAAGCCTTCGCGGTGAGCGAAGATAGGGCGGTGTCCAGTCCTGCGCCCACGCTGAGCCCATCCAACGCTTCGGCGACCCGGCCCCCAAGGCCGCAGACCGACCAGGAACGCCGCCAGGCTCTGCGGCGGATGCGGACGGTCGCGGTCTCCCTGCTCATCTTCGCTGCCGTCGTGTACGTCGCCACCTTGGGTCAGGAGGGTGTGCTCGGCTTCGTCAACGCCGGGGCCGAGGCCTCGATGGTGGGAGCGATCGCGGATTGGTTCGCGGTGACCGCGCTGTTCCGGCACCCGCTGGGCCTGCCGATCCCGCACACGGCTCTCATCCCACGCCGAAAGGATGACTTGGGACGCGGCCTGCAGCAGTTCGTCGGCGAGAACTTCCTGGCCGAGGACGTGGTGCGCGACCGGATCGGGGCCGCTCAGGTCTCAGCCAGGGTGGGGGAGTGGCTGGCTGAGGAGGCCAACGCGCGTCGGGTGGTCCACGAATCGGCCGACGTGTTGGCGATCGGGTTGGCCAAGGTGCGTGATGACCACATCGAGGCGCTGATCACCGAGGCGTTGGTGCCCCGCTTCAGGGAGGAACCGATCTCCCCGCTGCTGGGCGGCTTCCTCTCCGAGTCTTTGCGGGACAACCTTCATCACGGCCTGGTGGACCTGGCTCTGATGGAACTACACGACTGGCTCATCGCGAACCCCGAGACCGTTCAGGACGTGATCGAGGAGCGGGCGCCCTGGTGGGCCCCGCCTTCGCTGAACGAACGGGTGACCGGTCGGATCCACCTCGAGATCGTGCGGTGGGTCGGAGATATCCGAGCCAACCCTCATCACCACGCCCGACGGGCCTTCGATTCGATGCTGGAGCGGTTGGCGGACGATCTGCTTTCCCACCCGCCCACCCAGGAGCGGGCGGAGGCGCTGAAGGAGCGACTCCTGGAGCACCCCTCGGTTCTGGCGTCGAGCATCTCGCTGTGGAACGCCCTGCGGAGGGTGTTGACCGCTTCGTTGTCGGATCCGGACGGCGCGGTGCGGTCCAGGATGCTGCTGGAGGTCTCAGCGTTCGCCGATCGGCTGGCGGAGGACGCGACCCTTCGGAACCGGCTGGACGCTGCGCTGGCTGACGGTGCCGTCTTTGCCGTGGAGCGTTACGGCAGCGAGCTCACCACGGTCATCAGCCACACCATTGAGGCCTGGGACGGCAAGGAG
>CBDTZB010000694.1:0-1649 GCA_965364795.1 uncultured Nocardioides sp. | reverse complement strand
CCGGGGCGATTCCGTGTCTCGCCCGATGTCTCGCCCTGTGCCTTGGTTGCCCTGGACGTGGTGACCGAGTCGTTCATTGCAGTGCTCTCCTCGCTGGGTGCACCTGAGTTGGTGGACCCGCCCGGGCACTAGTCCACTGGAAGCGGCCGGGAGTCCCATGGGCCTAAGGTCCCGCGTCGCGGGCCTTCTGGTTCGCGACTGGCGGATCCGACGACGAGGCGGTGGCCATGTGTTCCGTGATGAGGAGGGCGGTGCCTGCCATGTGAGTCATAGCGAACAGTCAGGGTCCCGACAGGTGCGCCGCGTAAATGTGTGGATATGGAATCCACGCCGACGACACGGACGCCCTTCGATGGCGCACGGTTCCCATCGCCCACCCGCGAGGTCGTGGCGCAACGGATGCGCGCCCTGAACAAACGGACCCGTCTGTCCGCGGTCGCCCTGGTCCTGGTCGGGTCCACCTTCTTCGCAGGTCCGCTCCCGGGAGCCAACGCGGCTCAGGCCTCGCCGACCCCGGTCAGAGTGATGGTCGCACCGGACACCGCCGCGGTCACCAGCGATGCTGAGCGCGCGCTGGTCGCTCGCTTAGCGGTGGAGTACGCCGGGGCGGTGCCGGCTGCTGACGTGAAATCGCTGGTGCGTGGGGTCAGCCGTCGGCTTCGGCAAGAATCCTCACCTCCCGAACGACTTCTACGAACGGTCGAGGCCGTCTGCCGCCGGGCGCTCACGGACTACCTGGCGCGCGGAGTACTGCTGCCCGTTGCCTGAGATTCGTTTTGCCGCGCCAGGGACACAGCAGGCAGCATCGTCGGCTGGAGATCCGCAGGCAGTCAGCCCGGGCATCGCCTCGGTCTGCCACGGACCGGGGTGATGCTCGGTTCGAGAAGATAGAGCGGGTGCGTGGTTGCTCCGGAGGTCAGGCTCGCGAGGGCCGGCTTGCGTGAAGTGGCAGCCACACAGCGAGGGCTACGAGCGACATTCCCAGTGGGAAGTGGATGGCTGTCACGTTCGGATTCGCTCCGACCAGCCCGCCGATGAAAGCCGCCAGGAGGAGCAGCAAGGCGAGGACGGCGCTACCGATCCACAGGTCCGTGCGCGCCCGCAGTCGCCACAATTCGTACCCAGCGGCGACCACCGCTAGTGCGGATGCGGAGCCATCCGCCGACCAAGGCCTTCGTGCAGCGCCAGCGCGATAAGGGTCGCTCGACTCCGGAGATCCTGAGGATCCTCAAACGAGCCATCGCGCGCGAGATGTTCAAACAACTCACTCGCCCCCACGAAGGGCTCGGAGTCCAGGACCTGCGGCCGGCCCGCCAAGCCAAGAACATCACACTGAATGCCGCCGCCGAGCGCTCGGCCTGGACCCCAAGACGATCAGCCGCACCGAACGAGGAAAGTTCGTCACGCCGGAGGTCGTCAACCGATACCGGGAGTGGCTACGGACCGCTTGACATCAATAGGAGCTTCAGTCGGGCCGTCTCATGCCCGCTCGACGACCGAGGCGGGTCAGCAGCAGCGTTGGGTCCTCCGACGTCTTGCAGGACAACCGCCACCCACTTTGGTGCGTTCTTCAGCTCGGTGCAGCCATCGGACTGGCGCGGAAGCAGTGTCGGCAGAGCTGGATATTCGCGAGTCGCTCAAAGGCGGGG
>CBDTZB010000693.1:0-1658 GCA_965364795.1 uncultured Nocardioides sp. | reverse complement strand
AACGAGGCGATCGAGTACTCGCCGTCGTGCCGAGCGACGAACTCACGGCTGTCTCGAAGTTCCTGGGCGACTCCGAGCAGCGCGTCTCCGAGATCGATGCCCTCACCGTCGGAATCGGGATGGTGCTGGGACTAGGGCTGGGGCTGATCATCCTCCCGCTGCCCGGAGGGGCGAGCTTCTCGCTCGGACCGGCCGCAGGGCCACTCGTGGTCGGGATGATCTTGGGCGGGCTCGAGCGGACCGGACCGGTCGTGTGGGGGATGCCAGGAGCCGCGAACCGAACGATCAGACAGTTGGGGCTGTTGTTCTTCCTCGCCGCGGTCGGGTTGGCTTCCGGACAGGATTTCGCCTCCCAAGCGTTCACGGTGATCGGGTTGAAGGTGGTCCTAGCTGCAGCGGTGATGGTCAGCGTCGCGGCGACTGTTCTGCTCCTAAGTGCCCGACAGATCGGTGTGAGTACACCGCGAGCATCGGGGTGAGTACACCGCGAGCATCGGGAGCGCTCGCAGGTCTCATCGGTCAGCCCGCGGTACTAGCGTACGCGGACTCACGCGTCGTCGACGAGCGGGTCGAGACCGGATACGCGGCGATCTTCGCGCTGGGGATCATCGTGAAGATCGTCCTGGTCCAGCTGATCGTCGCCCTATGATCCGGCCCTGGCAGACCAGAGCGTCGCCGTCGCGCGCCGTCCTCTCACGAACTGTTCTACTTGCTACTGTTGAGCAACGACACACCAGGGAGACGGCCGTGGCTCATGTGACAACACAACCTCAGTCCGGCCCACGTACCCGTGATGGGGAAGAAGTGGTTGAGGGAACCATCGTCGCGGTCAGGGGTTCAGTCGTAGACGTGGGTTTCGCACGCCAACTCCCGGCCGTGCGCGAGCTCTTAGTGGGCGACACCGGTCCGGGAGCGCGCCTGGAAGTCGTTTCGCACATCAACCCGACCACTGTGCGGTGTCTCGCCTTCGCTGACACCGCCGGCGTGGCGCGCGGGGACCGCGTGCGCGCGACGGGCGGGCCGCTGCAGGTGCCGGTAGGGAACGCCCTCCTTGGCCGTGTCGTGGACGTCTTCGGACGAACCGTCGATGGGCTCGGCCCTGTCGTTGCCGACGCGCACAAGTCGGCGTACGGCCCTCCGATTCCACTAACGCAGCGGTCCACCAGCACCGAGGTGCTGCGGACGGGCGTCAAGGCCATCGACCTGCTGTCGCCGCTCGAGCGGGGCGGCAAGGCTGGTCTGTTCGGCGGTGCCGGCGTCGGCAAGACGGTGCTCATCTCCGAGTTGATCCACAACATGGCGGTGCGGCACCGTGGCGTCAGCATCTTTTGCGGTGTCGGCGAGAGGTCCCGCGAAGCCGAGGAGCTGATACGCGACGTGCGTGACGCTGGCGTGCTCGGCCAGACCGTGTTGGTCTTCGGCCAGATGAACGAACCGCCGGGTGCGCGCTTTCGGGTCGCGCACACCGCGCTCACCATCGCCGAGAACTTCAGAGACGCGGAAGGACTCGACGTGCTCCTCCTCATCGACAACGTCTTCCGCTTCGTGCAGGCGGGCATGGAAGTCTCGGGGTTGTTGGGGAACCTCTCGTCGCAGATGGGGTACCAGCCGACGCTGACCACCGACCTAGCCGAGCTGCAGGAGCGCATCGGCAGCAC
>CBDTZB010000692.1:0-1660 GCA_965364795.1 uncultured Nocardioides sp. | reverse complement strand
GGAAAGAGATTCCGGTCCCCGCAGGGGCATTAGGGGTAGCCGTTTGACCTCCACCGTGGAGACGATGTGTCCCTTGCCGATCATGCACCTCCAAGGTCCGAACGGGACCTTCCGTACTTGGTGGATATTGCGTCCATGGCCGACCACCTGGGCGTTGAGGTTCGCCATGTCCGTCGCCTGGTGTCGGAACGACGGATCCCGTTCATCAAGTGGGGGCGTTTGCTGCGATTCGATCCTGCGGAGGTATGCGAGTGGCTAGAGGCGAATCGCCATCGGCCCTGAGAGGGCCCCCATGAGTAAACCGACGTTGGTCGTTTGGCCTGCATGGCGATTGAGCCCGGGAGTCGATGAACGTCCGCAATGGGCTCAGCTTTTCGTCTCACTGGGAAGAGCTGGCCGGGGCTCGATCTCGACTGTCATGGCTGGTGTTGCCCTGCCCCGCTCCCAGGCTTCGGGTGAGGACTTCGGCTCCTGTCACCGCCCTGCGGAGGGCCTCGTCGGACACGTGGGTGTAGATCTCAGTGGTGGAGAGGCTTGCGTGCCCGAGCAGACGCTGGACGAAGCGGATGTCGACGCCCGACTCGATCAGTTGGGTGGCGGCGGTGTGTCGGAGCATGTGGGGTGTTACCCGGCGATCAAGGCCTGCGCGCGTGCTCGACTTGGCCAGTCGTGCCCGAACAGCTGCGGTCGTCAGCTGGTCACCGTTCGTATTGACCAGGCACAGAGGATGCGTAGGACCGAGCTCCTCACGTGTGCGGAGGTATGACTGCATCAGACTTCGGTGCCACTGATCGGTCAAGTAGACGACTCGTTCGCGGCGGCCCTTTCCCATGACGCGGACTGAACCTCCATCGACGTCGATGTCGTCAACCTTGAGGCCGACGAGCTCTCCGACGCGCACTCCGGTAGTGAGCATCATGGTGACGGCCACCAGGGTCGTTCCCTCGTAGGCTTTCAGGATGACGCGTGGTGGATGGCCCTGGCTAGCGATGCCCGCCTCCTTGCAGAGGTGCTGAATTAGGCGGTGGAGATCGTGGGTGGAGATCGCCCGCGGAAGGCTACGTGTTCGCCGGAAGCTGATTCCCGTCGTCGGCCACGGGTTCGCTGCGACCATGTGGTGGGCCTCCAAGAAGGAGCAGAAGCTCCGCACCCCAGCGGCCCTCCGCCGCAAGGTGCTTGATCCATTGCCGCGGGTTCGTTCGGAGTCGAAGAAGGTCCTGAAACCCTCACTGTCGAGCGAGGTGACCGGGTTCGTTGGACCAAACGACCCTATGAGGCGTCGAGCGTCTGCCTCGTAGGCACGGCGAGTGTGTTCCGACAAGTCGCGCGTTTCGCGTAGCCAGGTCACATACTGAGCGTGAGCGCGAGTCAGACTGAGGTGGGGTGGTGGGTGCACAACGTTCAACGGTCGGCGGACAGTCCCGCGGCATGAGGATTCGGCGCTCCAATTGCTAGGCAGGATCTGGCGGTCACTTCCTTGCGTGCGACTTGGAGAGCTGGGCTGGGAGCGAGCCCATAGACTCGGGTCCGGATAGTAGGGAGGGTCTGGTGACCTCACAGTTAAGTGGATTGACGTCTGAGGCGCGGGTGCCGTCTCCCACGCGGGATAACTAGGAATTATCCGCGGTGGTGCGACGCCATCGGCGGGAGTCCGTCTTCG
>CBDTZB010000691.1:0-1660 GCA_965364795.1 uncultured Nocardioides sp. | reverse complement strand
AGGAGGCCAAGAAGATCCAGGACCTCTACCTCGACGGCAAGAAGCAGGAGGCTGCGGCACTGATTCCCACCGAGTGGCTGGAGGCCGGCAGCTTGGTCGGGCCCGCGTCGTACGTCAAGGAGCGGATCGAGGCGTTCCGCGAAGCCGGGGTCACGAACCTGCAGGTCCTCCCGGCCACCGATGACCCGGCGGGCGCGATCGCCCAGGTCAAGGAGTGGATCGGCTAGTAGGTGTCGACGCTTCGCTGCGTCCCAGCGACCGCATGATCACGGCATTGGCTGCACGTTGGAATCCATGGACGACCGCTTCGAGGGTGAATTGTCGTAGTTTCGCCATGGTCTGTTCGAGTTTCAGGGCGTCCTCGGGCGAGTGCGACTCCTTCCGGTAGGGGACCACCACCTGGGAGCGCAGGATGTCGGTGAGTTCATCGGCCAAGGCCCCCATGTGACGGCTGATCGCCTCCTCGGCCAGAGAGAGACTCTCGGCCGGCACATCGACGTCGAGCAGACCGAGCCCCACCGAGAGGCCGGGTAACGCGAGGTAGCCGTGGCCACGACGCTCCAGCGCCGCAATCCGCTCAAGCCGATCGATCTCCACCTCTCCTAGGGTCCGCCCAGCCCGCTCCTCCAACTGCTCATGGGTGATGAGTTCGGGCCCTCGAGCGGTCCAGGACGTCAGCATGGCGCGCTGCAGGGCCAACTCCTCGACCGTGGCGTCGGTGGGGATCTCGGCGAGAAAGCCTTCGATGGCCTGCAGCGTGAAGCCGTGGTCCTGAAGGGCGCGGACCAGTTGAAGACGGGAGCGGTGGCGATCGTCGTAGTAGGCCACCCGTCCTTTCCGGATCGGCGGCGGGATCAGTCCCAGGCTCGCGTAGTAGCGCGTCGTACGCACGGTGAGTCCGACGTCGGCTGAGAGTTCGTCGATCGTGGCGAGAGCGGCTTCCATGACTGGCACAGTAACGCTGTCACTATTCTCGTGTCTCAGTCGCCACCCTGACCTTGAATGATGACAGTATTGCTGTCACAGTTTCACTGCAGATGCCTTCGGCTCGTCGTCGAAGCACCCCATCACCTCCCGGAGGACGCCGCCATGCCCGAAACCCCGTCGATCTACGAGCAGGAACACGAGGACTTCCGCACGACCGTCCGCTCGTTCATGGAGCGCGAGGTCGTCCCCTTCCACGATCAGTGGGAGAAGGACGGTCAGGTCAGCCGCGAAGTCTGGACCAAGGCCGGCGAGCAGGGCCTGCTCTGCTTCGACGTCGAGGAGGAGTACGGCGGCATGGGCGTCGCGGACTTCCGCTACAACATGATCATTGCCGAGGAGATCAGCAAGGTCGGCGCCAGTGGCCTCGGGTTCCCCGTGCACAGCGACATCATCGTGCCCTACATCAGCCAACTCGCCACCCCGGAGCAGAAGCAGCGCTGGCTGCCCGGCCTGGTGTCAGGCGAACTCATCTCCGCCATCGCCATGACCGAGCCCGGCGCCGGTTCGGACCTGCAAGGCATCCGCACCACCGCGGTCGACAAGGGCGACCACTACGTGCTGAACGGGTCAAAGACGTTCATCAGCAACGGCATCATGTCCGACCTCGTCATCGTGGTCGCGCGAACCAACCCCGACGCCGGCCACCAGGGCATCAGCCTGCTCGTGGTCGAGC
>CBDTZB010000690.1:0-1669 GCA_965364795.1 uncultured Nocardioides sp. | reverse complement strand
CGGCATGCCGACCGAGTGCAGCGCGGGGACCCAGGACACGTCGTCGCCGAGCTCCTCGATCCGGTCGAGCACCTCGGTGCCCATCCGCGCCATGACCCGCATGGAGACGGTGACGTAGGCGGAGTCGGTGATCTCGACGCCGAACATCGGCTTCTCGGCGTCCACGTGACCCATCACGAAGGGGATGACGTACATGGTGCGGCCCCGCATGCAGCCGGCGTAGAGCCCGCGCATCAGGTCCTTCATCTGCGAGGGGTCCATCCAGTTGTTGGTCGGACCTGCGTCGCGCTCGTCGACCGAGCAGATGTACGTGCGGTCCTCGACCCGCGCCACGTCCGAGGGGTCGGAGGCCGCGTGGAACGAGTTGGGCATGACCTCAGGGTTGAGGCGCGTGAAGGTGCCGGTCGCCTCGAGGGAGCGGGTCAGCTGCTGCCACTCCCCGTCGGAGCCGGTGCACCAGTGGATACGGTCGGGCTGGGTCAGCTCGGCGACCTCGGCCACCCAGGCGAGGATGCCTGCGTGGGTCGTCGGAGCGGGCTGCTCGGCGGTCGTCTCGGTGTCGGTGAGTGCGGTCATCCCGGGGAGTCCTTCAGCGTTCGTCGCGGTTCGCGCGGCTTCGTTGTCGGCGACTTTCCGGGGACGCTAGTGCTTGTGAATGGACGCACATATTGGATCGATCACAGTCGTGTGACCTGGCTCTCCATCGTGGCGTCCGGCTGCCGCGGCAGCGTCACTCAGATCGGTGCGTCCGGATCGATGCTGCGAGTTTCCTGACGACGATTGCGGTTGCCGATCCAGTCGCGTACGTAGAACTTGGGCAGCATCTTCGCGACCGCCAGCGCCACGTAGCCGACCGTGTTGATCGCGACGAACGCCGCCAGGACGGCGATGGCTTCGTGGCGAAGGAGGTCATCCGGCAGGAACACCCCCATGGGGATCACGCTCAGCACCTCAGGCCCCCGTCCGGACGCCGGACGGGGCCTGCACCACGTGCTCCCACGTGGCCTGCTTGGCGAGGGAGAGATCCCAGATGCCCTTGAGGAAGACCACATTGAGGAACATCGCGTAGAAGAGCTCGGGGAAGAGGGAGAGGCCCAGCAACCTGGCCCGCCAGCCGCCGTGCCACACCGTCAGGACCCGCTCGAGGGTGAACACCAGCCCGATCCCGACCCAGAACGGGAACCAGACCCAGGTCGAGGTGGCCAGCACCATCAGCAGGATCAGCAGGAGGTACGCACCGAGCGCCACGACGCCGTACCCGATGCCGAGCTGTTGCATCCAGTAGCGGAAGGTCTGCGGCCGCAGGCCGTAGGCGCCCAGGTTCTCCAGGGCCCCGCGCTGCCACCGCAGCCGCTGTGCCCACAACCCGCTCCACGAGGGCATCACCTCGGTCACGACCGTGCACTCGCTCGGCGAGATCATCAGCGCGCCCAAAGTCTTGAGGGCGGATTTAGAAAAAGAATAGGTGTGAAGTCCATTGTGCAGGGCATTCCGATGAGCCTCTGAGAACGAAAATTGTGTCAGCAAAGGCTTCCACAATTTTTGAGTCTCATCTCCATTGCACAATAAGTGCCTTCACACCTATTCTTTTTCTAAATCCGCCCTCAAGACTTTGGGCGCAGACCTGGCGGCTGCTAAACATAAAAATTCAGGAAACTATAGAAAGATA
>CBDTZB010000689.1:0-1669 GCA_965364795.1 uncultured Nocardioides sp. | reverse complement strand
GTCGGGGCACCAGGATCGTCTCGGCCTGCGCCTTGACGATGGCCTTGGGATAGAGCCGCTGGAGGCGGATCGTGCGGGACTCGGGCAGCGAGACGGGAGCGAAGCGCACGTTCTTGCCGGCAATCGTCACCTCGCCGATTCCGGCTGCCCGCGCTCGGGCCCGGAACCGGGCCACCAGCATCAGGGAGAACACCTCGACCGGGGGCTCGCCGTACCGGTCGGCGAGTTCCTCAGCGATCGCGTCGACGTCCGCATCGGCACGGACCTCCGCGAAGCGCTTGTACATCTCCAGGCGCAGGCGCTCACTGCCGATGTAGTTGTGCGGGAGGTGGGCGTCGATCGGCAACTCGATGCGGACCTCGTTGAGCTCCACCTCGTCGGAACCGCCCTTGAACTCGGCAACGGCCTCCCCGACCAGGCGGACGTAGAGGTCGAATCCGACATCGGCGATGTGGCCGGACTGCTCACCACCCAGCAGGTTTCCGGCTCCGCGGATCTCGAGGTCCTTCATGGCGATGGCCATACCTCCGCCGAGGTCGGAGTGCTGAGCCAGCGTGGCGAGACGTTCGTGGGCGGTCTCGGTCAGCGGCTTCTCCGCCGGGTAGAGGAAGTAGGCGTAGGCCCGCTCGCGGCTACGTCCCACCCGACCACGCAACTGGTGCAGCTGCGAGAGACCCATGGCGTCGGCGCGCTCGATGAGCATCGTGTTGGCGTTGGAGACATCAAGGCCCGACTCGACGATGGTGGTGCACACCAGGACGTCGAAGCGGCGCTCCCAGAAGTCGAGCATGACCTGCTCGAGTCGCTGCTCCCCCATCTGACCGTGCGCCGTGGCCACCCGCGCCTCCGGCACGAGTTCGCGGATCCGTGCTGCGGCCTTCTCGATCGACTGCACCCGGTTGTGGATGTAGAAGACCTGCCCCTCACGGAGCAGTTCACGTCGTACGGCGGCGGTGACCTGTCGGTCCTCGTAGGCCCCGACATAGGTCAGCACCGGGTGGCGTTCCTCTGGCGGGGTGGTGATCGTCGACATCTCCCGGATGCCGGTGATGGCCATCTCCAAGGTTCGCGGGATCGGGGTCGCGCTCATCGACAGGACGTCGACCGAGGTCCGCATCCGCTTCATCTGCTCTTTGTGCTCGACCCCGAAGCGCTGCTCCTCATCGACGATGATCAGCCCGAGGTCCTTCATCTTGATCTCTGGGTTCAGCAGGCGGTGGGTGCCCACAACGATGTCGACGGTTCCCTCGGCAAGCTCGGCGATGACCTCGCGTGCCTCGGCGTTGGTTTGGAACCGACTCAGACCCTTGATCACCACCGGGAAGCCGGACATCCGCTCGGTGAAGGTGCTCAGGTGCTGGGTCACCAACAGGGTGGTCGGCACGAGGACGGCGACCTGCTTGCCGTCCTGCACCGCCTTGAAGGCCGCCCGGACGGCGATCTCGGTCTTCCCGTAACCCACGTCTCCGCAGACCAGTCGGTCCATCGGCACGACCTGCCGCATGTCCGCCTTGACCTCATCGACCGTGCTCAACTGGTCGGGGGTCTCAGTGAAGGGGAAAGCGTCCTCGAGTTCGCGCTGCCAGGGGGTGTCCGGGCCGAAGGCGTGCCCCTTGGTGGCCTGACGGGCGGCGTACAATTTGATGAGTTCCGAGGCGATCTCGCGCAC
>CBDTZB010000688.1:0-1673 GCA_965364795.1 uncultured Nocardioides sp. | reverse complement strand
GCATCGTCACGCGTGTGACTAGCGTGATGAGTGTGAAGGAGCGTGAGTCGACCCCGCAGTCGAGTCTCCCTGCCCACCTTGATGCCGATGCCGGCATCGAGGCGCTGTACGTCGCGCACTGGCAGACCCTGGTTCGCTTGTCGTTACTCCTCGTTCGCGACCTCGGAACCGCGGAGGAGGTCGTGCAGGAGGCTTTCATCGCTGTGCACGGTCGCTGGACCCGGCTACGGGACCCAGACCAGGCGCTGGCCTATCTGCGCAAAGCCGTGGTGAACCGCTCCCGCTCGGCGCTACGCCATCGAACGGTCGTGACCAAGCACTCCTACCGCGAACCCCCACCCGCAACAGCACCTCCGGCCGACGAGTCCGTCGTACGACGCGACACCCGTGAGTCCGTGCTGGACGCCCTGCGCAGCCTGCCCACCCGCCAGCGCGAAGTGATGGCGCTGCGCTACTACCTCGACCTGTCAGAAGCCGACATCGCCGCCGCGCTCGGCATCAGCCGTGGCGCTGTGAAGAGCCACGCGTCGCGCGGTGCCGCTGCACTTCGCGAACTGCTGGACGGCTTGCGGAGCGACGACACGAACGGACACCAGTGATGACCAATAACCCGGACGAGGACCTTCGTCGACTGCTCCATGACGCCGTGGACCACGTCGACCCTGCTGAACGGATCGGCCAGATCCGCGAACGGACGCAGATCGTGGCTCCCGGACCTTGGCGGCGTCGTACGGCGATCGGGGGCGTGGTGCTCGCGACCGCTGCCACGGTGGCGGCGATCGCCGTCCTAACAACGCTTCTCGACGAAGACTCCCCCGGGCCGGCGGCGAATCCGGCGACAATCCAGGTGAGCCCGGCCAAACCACGAACGTCGCCCTCCCTCGCCTCTCCCTCCGAAGCCGCCACGCCAGGCGGGCCTGGAGCGACGCAGACCGTTCCTGCCTACTTCGTGGGGGACGGTCCTCGCGGCCCCGTGCTCTACCGCGACTTCGTGACAGCCGAGGCCTCCGAGCCCCGGCTACTCGCCGCCCTGCGCGCCCTCGAGACCGCTCCGGGCGACCCGGACTATCGCAGTCTGTGGCCACGCGGTTCGTTTGGCGACGCGAGCGCCGACGACACCGAGATCACTATCGATCTGAGCGCGGCGGTGGCCACTGAACGCCCCGCAGGTTGGTCCGAGAGGCTGGCCTCGCTCGCGGTTCAGCAAGCCGTCTACTCAGCTCAGGGTGCCGTCGGACAGGGACGGACCCCGGTCCGCTTCGTCAGCGACGGCGAACCGGTGGAGAGCGTCTTCGGCGTACCCACCGTGGATCCAGTCACCCACGCTCCGATCCTGGAAACGCTGTCCTTGATGAGCATCAGCTACCCCTTCCAGGGGGCCGAGGTGACGAGTCGCTTCACCGCCAGCGGCGTAGCCAACAGTTTCGAGGCAAACGTCGTGTGGCGCATCGAGGACGCGGCAGGAGCGGTCGTCAAGGACGGCTTCACCACTGCCGAGGGGTACCTCGAACCCCGGTTATTCCCTTGGGAGGTGCAGATCGACGTCGCGGACCTTCTCGCCGGCAACTACACCTTCATCGCCTCGACCGACGACCCCAGTGGGGGCGTCGAGGGGGTCGGTCCGCACTCCGACACGCGCCTGGTCGTCATCGACTAGATGCGGCGTTCCCCGA
>CBDTZB010000687.1:0-1674 GCA_965364795.1 uncultured Nocardioides sp. | reverse complement strand
GGGGCATTCACGAGGACTGCCGGACCTCCTTCTCCGCCTCACAGGACGGCTCGTTAAAGGATGTCGATCGGGGCTGACCCTAGCCGATGTCGAGGAGCACCTTGCCGACGGTTCCTCCCTCGACCGCATCGTGTGCGGCAGCGGTCTGCGCCAGGTCGAAGTGGTGCAGCGGCAACCCGGACTCCTCGCCAACCCGCAACGCGCCCGATTCGACAGCCGCATTCACGTCCTGCACGGCAGCGGCCAGGAGGGCCGGATCGAGGGTGTAGAGCAGCACCCCCTGGGTCCGAACGTTCTTGACGAAGCTAGGACGCAGGGGCAGCACGGCCTCGTCTCCCCCGTTGTTGGCGTAGTAGGCGATCGTGCCGTGGTTCTTCACGACCTCCAGGTCCAGAGCCAGGTTCTGTGCGGGAGCGACCTCGACGATCAGATCGACGCCGTCCTGCGCCAGTTCCTTGATGCTGGCCGCCGCATCCTCAGCCCGGTAGTTCACGACGTGGTGGGCTCCGGCGGCGATCGCGGCCCGACCCTTCTCCTCGCTACTCACCGTGGTGATGACGCGGGCACCGGACCAGACCGCGAGTTGGATGGCGGCGTTTCCGACGGCGCCTGCTCCCCCTGCGACCAGAACGACCTGGCCGCGCATCGTGCCGGGACCCAGGCGACGGGTGGTGTCTGAGGTGGTCAGGGCCCGGTGAGCGGTCACGGCCGGGACCCCGAGGCTGGCTCCGAGGTCGAAGTCGGCCCGATCAGGCAGCGGGTGGACATTCGCCGCAGGCTGGACGGTCAGTTCGGCCGCGCTCCCGTGGGCCCGTCCGTGTTGGGCCAGCACCAGCCACACCCTGTCGCCGGGTCGCACATGCGTCACGCCCCTCCCGACCGCCTCGACGGTTCCGGCACCGTCCTGCCCGGGCACTACCTCGTCGTACCCCGACATCATTTCTGCTCGGAACTTCCAATCGGTCGGGTTGACCCCTGCGCGTACGACGCGGACGAGCACCTCGCCCGGCCCCGGTCGGGGGTCGTCGCGATCGACGAGTTGGAGGACGGACGAGGGGCCGGTGTGGTGATAGACAACTGCGCGCATATCAAAGGCAGCGTTCTACCGGCGCCACTTGTTCCCCTACTTGAGCAGAACTTTTTTGCTGGTGGTCTCGCCCTGCGAGCGGATGATGATCTTGGCTCGCACCGATCGCTTGCCGCGGGTCAACTTCTTGCCCAGTCCGGTCAGTTTGAGGCTCACTCGAGACTTACCCCTGGGCCCGATTGAGAATTTCTTGGTCTTGGCCAGCGGTTTGCCGCCCTTGGCCGTCTTGAGGACGATTTTTCCCTTCGCGGAGCCGACCGCCTTGATGGGGATCTTGACCTTCCCCTTGCGGGTCGCGAGGCTCTTGCTGGTCATCCGCGCTCCGCAACTTGAGGCAGTGATCTTTGATGCCCTGGCGGCTACCCGGCCCGCAGCGCCACCGGTGCACATGGTGAACCTGGCGGTGATCAGATGCGATGGGGCGCTGAAGGAGTCGGTGCGCACCTCGCGGGGATTGATCTGCGGGTAAAGCATGAGCGTGGAAGGGTTTCCGGGTGCGGCGGAGTCGCTGGTGTTCGGCGGGTTTTTCGTGACGCGCACCGGCAGGGTGCCGGTGTTGGAGGTCGAGCTGAACCCCACGTAGTCGG
>CBDTZB010000686.1:0-1675 GCA_965364795.1 uncultured Nocardioides sp. | reverse complement strand
GCGACCTGGTTGGTCGAGGCGTAGATCTCGTCGGTGGTCATCCCCTGCCCCAACTTCTCACCGAACGTCCGGTTGCGGGAGAGCGGCGAGGAGCAGGTGGCGACGAGGTCGCCCATGCCCGCGAGGCCCATCAGAGTCATCGGGTTCGCGCCCAACTTCATCGCCAGCCGAGCGGTCTCCGCCAACCCACGAGTGATCAACGAGGCCGTGGTGTTGTCACCGAAGCCCAGACCGACCGCCATGCCGACGGCCAGTCCGACCACGTTCTTGTAGGCGCCACCCAACTCACACCCGAGCACATCGGTGCTGGTGTAGGGCCGGAAGGCCGGGGAGTGGCAGCGTTCCTGCAGGGCACGGGCCACCTTCTCGTCGGCGCAGGCCACCACGGAGGCGGCGGGCTCGCGGCGGGCGATCTCTTTGGCCAGGTTGGGTCCGCTGATGACGGCGATGCGGTCCTCACCTGCCCCGGTCACCTGGTGGATCACTTCGCTCATCCGGTTCAGGGAGCCGAGCTCGACGCCCTTCATCAGCGAGACGAAGACCGCACCGTCCTCAACGTACGGCGCCCACTGGGTGAGGTTCTCGCGTAATGACTGGGACGGCGTGGCCAGGACGACCAGATCCGCACCCCGTAATGCCTCCTCGGCGCTGTCGGTGGCCGTGATCCGAGCCGGCAACTCGATCCCGGGTAGATAGTCGGGGTTCTCGTGCGTCTCGCGGATGGCCTTGGCCAACTCGGGCCGACGGGCCCACAGGGTGACGTCGTTGCCCGCGTCGGCCAGGACGAGCGCGAACGCGGTCCCCCAGGAACCGGCGCTGAAGACAGCTACTTTTCCGTGACTCATGCTCAGCCCGCCTTGAACTTGTTGGCCCGACGGGCCTTGGTGGTCTTGGTCCGTTTCTTATTCTGCGCGATCTTCGGGGTGTCCGGGTTGAAGGGCTTGTTCGGGTTTCCCGTGCGGCGTACGCCATGGTCGCGCATGTCATAGCGCTTCTCGGGCGCCTTCTCCCCCCGGATGTCCTCGACCAGCCCGGTGAGCGCCGCCATGATCCGATCAGTCGCCTCGTTGATAACCGCGGGAGTCCGCTCCTGGCCCAACAGGTCGTCGAGGTCGACCGGGTCGCCGACCTTCATCGTCACCGGCTTGCGCGGCACCAGAGAGGGGTACTTCGCATAGGGCGCCAACCACTTCTGCGCACCCCATTGCCCGATCGGGATCACCGGCGCACCCGTCTCCAGGCCGATCCGGGCCGCACCGGACTTCCCCACCATCGGCCACAGGTCCGGGTCCCTGGTCAGGGTGCCCTCGGGATAGACCACCAAACAGTTCCCCTCGGCAACCGCCTCGACGGCGGCACCGAAAGCGCTGGCGGCGTTCGTGCTCTGCCGTTCGACGGGAATCTGACCAGCGTTGCGGAGGAATGCGCCGAGAGCCTTGGTCTTGAACAACCCGGACTTCGCCAAGAACCTCGGGACACGACCATGGTCGTAGAAGAAGTGGCAGGCCGTCATCGGGTCGATGTGGGACACATGGTTCATCACCACGATGCAACCGCCGGACTCAGGGAACTTCTCGGTGTCAATCCACTTCGGCTTGGTGGTCGCCAGCAGCAGTGGCCTGATCACCCCCACTCCGGAACCGAAGGCCGCGCCAAGCGGCTCCTGCTTTTTTCT
>CBDTZB010000685.1:0-1685 GCA_965364795.1 uncultured Nocardioides sp. | reverse complement strand
CTGCGGCTCACCAGGTACAGCTCGGCGTCCATCGCTGCCAGCTGGAGAGACGTGGCGCGGCCGATTCCCCCGGTCGCCCCGGTCACGAGGCAGAGCTTCATGGCCAAGTCAGCGGCTGTCGGGGCTGCTCGCTCGCGCTGCGAGTTCCAGTGTCACTCCAGCGCAATGCGATCAGTCCGATCGCGATGAGACCGATGGTCTGGAAGACAGCGAAGAGCAGGTCTGCGGCGTCCTTCGGCCGGGGCGGGGACGAGTTCACCTTCGTGCTCGACCTGATCTGGGACGGCCTAGATGTACCCGGCTGACAGGTTCATGACAGTCGGCTGATCGGTGGGAGTCCTCCGATGGCTGAGTGGCGCCTTTGATTGTTGTAGAACTTGAGCCAGGGTGCCAGCGCCGCGGTGCGTTCGTCGTTGGTCAGGAAGACCTGTCGGTAGGCCCATTCGACCTGGACGGTCCGGTTGAAGCGCTCTACTTTCCCGTTTTGCCACGGACAGTGGGGGCGAATGGTCAGGTGGGTGGCGCCCAGGGCCGTGACGGCTGCTTGGAAGTCTCGGGAGCGGATGTAGTTCTTGGCGTTGTCGCTGATGACCTGGCTGACCGCGATGCCGTGGCTGGCGAAGAACTCGCCGGCGCGGAGCAAGAACCCGGCGCAGGTGGTCCCCTGCTCGTTGGGCAGGACCTCGGCGTAGGCCAGGCGTGAGTGATCATCGACCGCTGCGTGAACGTAGTCGTAGCCGACCTTTGTGTGGCCGCTGGCGTGGTTCTCGCGGGCCTGGCCGCGGGCTCGCCATCCTCCGCCGTCGGGGATCTTGCCGAGCTTCTTCACGTCGATGTGGACCAGGTCGCCTGGATGGTCGCGCTCGTAGCGCAGTGCGGTGCTCTTGCTGGCCCGGATGATCTCGCCGGTCAGCGGGTCACACTCACGCAGGTAGGGAACGTGGTGGCGGCGCAGGATCGCTGAGACCGTCCGCGGGGCAAGGCCGAGCTCGGGGCCGATCCAGTCCTGCCCGCGGCGCTGGTTGTGGCGCAATTGGAGGACCTGCTGTTCGGCCTGAGCAGTGGTGCGGCGCGGGCACCGGTGCGGACGTGAGGATCGATCGAGCAGACCGACGTCGCCTTCGGCGCGGAAGCGGGCAACCCACCGGTGTGCGCACTGGCGCGAGACGCCAAGCTCCTTCGCGACGTGAGCAACAGGCCGGCCATCGTCGATCACGCGTGAGACAAGCAGACGACGACCATGCAGATTCAGACGAGCGTTAGCGTGGGCCACGAGGACCTCCTGGTTGGTGAAGACGTCAGACATCTCCACTAAGCCGGGAGGTTCTCCCTATTCACAAGACCCGCGCCGTCACCAACGTCCCTGCCGAGTACACCTAGAGCGCCGCCTCCCGGGTCTTCGCGCCCTGCATGATGCGGGCCGCGCTGGAGCCGTCCGGGCAGTCCACGACCCCCGACGAGTCCACGACTGCGGTGGGATGCGTGCAATGAAGATGCGATCAGCGGGCCGAGCGGCGACAATCGACGGCGTGGGTCATGTCGATGTCGCCGGAGTCCGTTACGAGCTGCCCGACGGGCGGGTGCTGCTCGACGACGTCTCGTTCCGGGTGGGTGAGGGTGCCAAGGTGGCGCTGGTCGGTGCCAACGGCGCCGGGAAGACCACCCTGCTGCGGATCATCACCGGC
>CBDTZB010000684.1:0-1686 GCA_965364795.1 uncultured Nocardioides sp. | reverse complement strand
GAGAAGGAAATGTACGCCGCGTCAGACGCCATGGACTTCGAGAAGGCGGCGCGACTACGCGATGACCTGGGCGCACTCGAGAAGGCGCTGGAGAAGCAAGCTGTGGTGCTGGGCGACGGTGCGGATGTTGACATCATCGCCATCGCTGAGGACCCGCTCGAGGTGGCTGTGCAGATCTTCTACGTCCGCGGCGGCCGCATTCGGGGACAACGCGGTTGGGTCGCCGACCGGGTGGAGGAGGGTGGTCCCGCCGAGTTGGTTGAGCACTTCCTGCTGCAGCTCTACGCCGGGGACCCGGACACCATTCCCCGCGAGATCCTTGTCCCCACCATGCCACCGGATGTGGAGACCTTCGAGTCACTGCTGAGTGATCTGCGCGGTAGCCGGGTGGAGATCCGGGTGCCGCAAAGGGGCGATAAGAAGACGCTGCAGGAGACCGTCGCACGCAACGCCGGCCAGGCCTTGGTGCTGCACAAGACGAAACGCGCCAGCGATCTCACGACCCGCAACCGGGCCCTCGAGGAGATCCAGCAAGCCCTCGAACTCGAGGAGATCCCACTGCGGATCGAGTGCTACGACGTGTCCAACCTGCAGGGCACCGAGGTCGTGGCCTCGATGGTGGTCTTCGAGGACGGACTGGCCCGCAAGGGGGAGTACCGCCGCTTCGTCATCAAGGGTGACGATCAGCAGGAGGGCCCTCATGTCGGTCAGAACGATGTGGCACACATGCATCAGGTGATCACCCGACGGTTCCGCCGTTTGCTGGATGAGCAGGCGCGCAGCCAGGAGATCTCCACCGAGAGCGGTCCGATGCTGGTGGACCCCGAAACCGGACGCCCCCGCAAGTTCGCCTACGCCCCAGGTCTGGTCGTGGTCGATGGGGGAGCACCTCAGGTCGCGGCCGCGGCGGCGGCGCTGAGCGAACTGGGCATCGAAGACATCCCGGTCTGCGGTCTGGCCAAGCGGCTGGAGGAGGTGTGGGTGCCCAACGAGGAAGACCCCGTCATTCTGGCCCGCTCCTCCGAGGGCCTGTACCTCCTACAACGGATCCGCGATGAGGCGCACCGCTTCGCGATCACCCACCACCGGTCCCGACGCTCCAAGACCATGGTGGAAAGTGTGCTCGACGATGTCCCCGGACTCGGGGAGGTCCGGCGCCGGACCCTGATCAAACACTTCGGATCGTTGAAGAAACTCCGCGGAGCCACCGTGGAACAGATCGCGGAGGTCCCCGGGATCGGACCGCGTACCGCCACCGCCATCAGCGAAGCAGTCGCGAACACCCCCGCAACCCGCAAGACTGTCAGCATCAATACCGCAACAGGTGAGATCGAGGAATCATGACTCAGAGTGGACAGCTCGTGATCGTGACCGGGATGACCGGTGCCGGCCGCAGCACGGCCGCCAAGGAATTGGAGGACCTCGGGTTCTACGTCATCGACAACCTGCCGCCCGGGCTCCTTCCGGAAACCGTTCGGATGGTCGACGAGGCGTTGGGGCCCGAACTACCGATCGCCGTCGGCATCGACGTGCGCTCGAGTTCCTTCTTCGGGAGCCTGAACGAACAACTGGCCAAGGGCGCCATCAGCCGGGAAGTCACCCTGCTCTTCCTCGATGCTGCTGACGAGGTTCTCGTTCGGCGCCAGGAAGCGGCTCGTCGACCACACCCGCTTCAGGGGAGCGGTC
>CBDTZB010000683.1:0-1687 GCA_965364795.1 uncultured Nocardioides sp. | reverse complement strand
GCACCGGCTACCACAACATCGTGAAGGCCGTGCAGCACGCGGCCGCTCAGAACGCCGGGACGGGGGCCACGTCATGACTTCTGTCCAGGATGCACCCGCCACCCCCGAACTCGAGATCGGCAAGGACCGTCGCCGCAAGGAGGACCAACGTCTGATCACCGGTCGCACCCGGTGGACCGACAACCTCACGTTGCCGGGGATGTTGCACCTCGCCATGGTGCGCAGCCCCTTCGCGCACGCCAAGATCACCGCCATCAACACCGAAGAGGCAAAGGCAGCCACGAACGTCGTCACGGTCATCACCGGCGCTGATGTCGCCGACGAGCAGGGGGGCTTACCGAACGCCTGGCCGATCACCCCCGACCAGGTCACCCCGGTCCATCCGCCGATCGCGGTCGATCGGGCCACGTTCGCCGGCGAGATCGTGGCGGTGGTCGTGGCGCGCAGCGCGGCCGAGGCCCGTGACGCCGCAGAGTTGGTCGATGTCGACTACGAAGAACTGCCCGCCGCGATCGAGCTCAAGGCCGCCGCCGAAGCCACCCCCGAGAACGGGGGCGCGCTCGCTCACCCCGAGCTCGGCACCAACAAATCCGCGCTGTGGGTCTTCGACTCCGCCGAGGCCGGCACCGGCGGCAACGTCGACGAGGCGATCGCCAAGGCCCGCGAGGACGGGATCGTGCTCGAGCGGGAGTACCGCCAGCAGCGTCTGATCCCCGCCTTTATGGAGCCGCGCTCCACCGTGGTCGACCCCACGGGGGAGCAGATCACCATGTGGTCGGCGACCCAGATCCCACACATCCTGAAGTTCCTGCTCGCCGCGGTGACCGGCGTTTCCGAGGCCAAGATCCGGGTCATCGCACCTGACGTGGGCGGTGGGTTCGGCGGCAAACTGCAGACCACGCCCGAGGAGTTCATCACCTTCCTGCTGGCGCGCAAGCTGGGCAAGCCGATCAAGTACACCGAAACCCGCTCCGAGTCCCTCGTCTCTGGCCACCACGGCCGCGACCAGTGGCAGAAGTTGACGCTCTCCGCGGAGAAGGACGGCACGGTCACCGGCTTCAAGGTGGAGTTGCTCGCCGACCTCGGCTCGCACGTCTCGCTCATCGGCGGCGGCGTACCGGTCTTGGGGGCGTTCATGTTCAACGCGATCTACAAGTTCCCGGCTTATCAGTTCAACTGCCAGACCGTCCTGACCAACAAGACCTGGACCGACGCCTACCGCGGCGCGGGCCGGCCCGAAGCCACCTTCGGCATCGAACGGATCATGGACGAACTCGCCGCCGAGGTCGGCGTCGATCCGTTGGAGATCCGGGAGAAGAACTGGATCAAGGCTGAGGAGTTTCCGTTCACGACCGTCGCCGGTCTGGAGTATGACTCCGGCAACTACGAGGCAGCGACCTTGCGCGCCAAGGAGCTGTTCGGGTACGACGAGTTGCGGGCCGAGCAGAAGCAGCGCCGCGAGGCCGGTGACCCGGTCCAACTCGGGATCGGCGTCTCCACCTTCACCGAGATGTGCGGCCTCGCACCCTCGCGGGTGTTGGGATCGCTCGACTACGGCGCCGGAGGCTGGGAGCACGCCAGCGTCCGGATGCTGCCCACGGGCAAGGTCGAGGTGCTCACCGGCGCCACCGCCCACGGTCAGGGTCACGCGACGGCGTTCAGTCAGATCGTGGCCGACCGCCTCGGC
>CBDTZB010000682.1:0-1687 GCA_965364795.1 uncultured Nocardioides sp. | reverse complement strand
CTTGACCAGCCGGATCGGGCCTACCTCACCAGGGCGCGCATCGGGTACGGCGGCGCGGGACTGGCCGCTCCACGGGGAGGTTCCGACAGCGTTGCGGGCTCGCACCTGGAAGCGGTAGGGACGTCCGTTGGTCAAGCCACCGATCTCGCAGGTGCTGGAGGCGCAGCGGCGTGTGACGCCGCCACCTCGGACGTCGTAGCCGGTGATCGGCGACCCGTTGTCCTGCGGAACCTTCCACGACAAAGCGACCTCACTGTCGCGTTGAGTGATGCCGGGAACGGGTGCTGGGGGCGCATCGGGACGGCTCTGGACCTGTCCGGTCACCGTGCCCACCGCCTGCCGGGCGCGACCTCCAGCAGGCGAGACGTCGCTGACGACGAGGCGCAGACGGAACGGTCCGCCCCCGGCGTCGCCGACCTTCAGGGTGATCCGGGAACCGGAGACTCGGCTCTGCACGCGGGGTCCGGACACCTGATCCAGCGAAACGATCTGGGGGTTTGCCTTCGGCACGCCCGCCTTGAGGTAGCGCGAGACGTCAATGATCCGTTCCTCACCCGTTGCGAGACCACCAACCGCGATCGGAGTCAGCCGGGGCGGGGGCGCTGTGGTGACCGCGACCGGGATCCGCCCGGGCTCGCTTCCCTCCGCGGTGACGAGCAGGGTGGAGCTCTGACCTGTCGCTGCGTCAGCCGCCGCAGCCAGAGCGATCCGGGAGCCGCTAGGCTCGATGATCGCGAGCCCTTCACTGACGGACTCCCAGTCGGCGTCGAAACTTAACCGCTGAGTGTCGGCCGGGTCGGGGGTGAACGGGTGGCAGATCGAGGCGATGTCGAGCTCGATGCGTTGTCCCTGGGCAACCTCGACAGGCTCTCCGCCGCACTGCAGGATCGGAGCGGTCAGCCCCACCTGGACCGGAATGCTCACCAGGGCGGTGATCGCGTCGGCGTCGTCGATGGAGGAACCGGTCGTCACCTCCAGGTTGACCGCCCCGGGGCCGTCGTACCGACCGGATGCCTCGACGTCGAACCGGGTGGCGTCGCGGATCGTGGTGGTCAAACTGGTGGCCGGAGAGCTGGTGACCCGGTCCTTCAGCGTCAAGGACACCCGACCCCCGGCCGGGTCGACCACGTAGTCAGACAGGTCGAACGAAGCGGTGTCACCGGCCTGGATCTCGATCGAGCTCCCGGGCTTCAGCCTCGGCTGCGGGGTGCTGAGCGCCGGAACGAACAGGTTGGCCGTCGCGGCTCCGCCCTCGGTGTCCTCTATCCGGAACGGCACCACGGCCGGGACCGGACCGCGGCGCACCCGGATAGCGGAGCCGACCGCCGTGGCCTCCACTCCCGCTGGCGCAAAGACGTCGGCGAGAATCAGGTCCTCGCTGGCCCCGTCGCGGTCGTAAGCCGACTCCAGGACATCGATCGTGGAGATCTCCTCCGCATCCGCCTCGGCATAGGAGTCGAAGGCGACCGGTGGCAGGTTGTAGGGCCGCGCGGCGCGGAGGACGACCGTCGCCCGCGAGGTCGCAACCCCGTTGTCGACCTCGTAGATCACTTCGACGTTGCGGCCACCCACCTCGGCAGGGGCCGGTGCGAGCACCGGTCCAGTGGGGCTCCCCAGGGTCACTCCGGCCGGCGGGTCGATGAGTCTCAGGGAGACCCGGTCACCTTCCGCAACCAGGTCGTTGGCC
>CBDTZB010000681.1:0-1688 GCA_965364795.1 uncultured Nocardioides sp. | reverse complement strand
GCACTCGTCCTGCAAGGAGACGCCAACGGCGCCCCTGACGAAGAGATCTATCTAGTCAGCGAAGCGGAACGTGAGATATTTTCGGTCCCGTACCTCGGATATTTGGTGAGCGTGCTTCTTAGTCCTGCGGGTGCGGTCGCTGTGGTCTGCTTCGCCTTGATGCTGGTCCTGGCGGGGTTCAACGGTCAGTCGCGCACCACGCCCTCGTCTGGACCTCGCCGAGGTCGTGCATCTCATCGAGCCCCAAGGCGCGGGAACACCTGGGTGAAGGTGACCGCCTCCTTCTCGACGGTGCTCATCGGGGTCCTTGGTGTCGGCGGCTCCGCTACGGCTGCGGCCTTCTCCGACGATGCGACCCTGAACCTGGGCACTTTCTCGGCGGTCACGTTGTCCCCCCCTACCAACGTTCGGTGTGTGCCCGCAGGCTCCGGCAACAACGATTCCTACATCGCGTGGGACGCGCCGACTGGCGTGGCGCCCACCGGATATCAAGTCTCCTACCTCGGCAGCGGGAACAACCCGCCCTTTGGTTCAGTGCTGGTGACGAGCACGCCACGCATCTACAGGCCGCCGACGTCTGTCCTCAGCAGTCGGACGTTCACGGTCAGCGTCGCCTCGAGGGTCGGCAACTGGCAGAGCGTCCCGTCGGGTACCACGAGTATCACCGTGACGTCTGTCGCGCTCATATTCACCTTCAGATGTTGATGCTCGACGGTCGATCGTAAGATTCGCGAGTGACCACGACTATCGGCGTCCTCGCCCTCCAGGGTGACGTCCGCGAGCACACTGCCGCGCTGCAGGGGCTCGGCGTCGAAGCGATCTCCGTACGGCGCCTCGCCGAGCTCGAGGCCTGCGACGGCCTGGTCATCCCCGGCGGGGAATCGACCACGATGGCCAACCTCGCCCGCACCTTCGACCTCTTCGAGCCGATCCGGGCTCGGATCAAGGACGGGTTGCCTGTCCTCGGCACCTGCGCCGGCATGATCATGCTCGCTGAGCGGGTGCTCGATGGTCGGGCAGACCAGGAGACCTTCGGCGGGCTCGACATCACCGTTCGCCGCAACGCTTTCGGACGCCAGGTCGACTCCTTCGAAGGGCCGCTCGACATGGTCGGTCTGGACGCCCCGATCCACGCGATCTTCATTCGCGCGCCATGGGTCGAAGAGGTCGGTCCGGACGTTGAGGTGCTGGCCCGAGTCGAGCAGGGGCCGGCCACGGATAGGATCGTCGCGGTTCGCCAAGGGCGAGTGATGGCTACGGCCTTCCACCCCGAAGTGGGTGGCGACACCCGCATCCACCAACTGTTCGTGGAACTGATCCGCTCCGCTGAGTAGAAGAGGAACACATGTCAGGCCACTCCAAATGGGCGACGACGAAGCACAAGAAGGCTGTCGTCGACGCCAAGCGCGGCAAGATGTTCGCCAAGTTGACCAAGAACGTCGAAGTTGCTGCCCGGATGGGTGGAGGCGACATCGCCGGAAACCCGACTCTCTACGACGCGATCCAGAAGGCCAAAAAGTCCTCGGTCCCCAACGACAACATCGATCGCGCGGTCAAGCGTGGCTCCGGTGAGGACACGGGCGGTGCGGACTACCAGACGATCATGTACGAGGGCTATGGCCCGGCCGGTGTGGCGATGCTCATCGAGTGTCTGACCGACAACAAGAACCGCGCCGCGATGGAGGTGC
>CBDTZB010000680.1:0-1699 GCA_965364795.1 uncultured Nocardioides sp. | reverse complement strand
AACGACACCGATTCAGCGGTGTGCCTCTCCACTCGTGCGTGGTAGACCCCTGGCGCCCAGCCGGATACATCTAGGCGCCAGTCTGCTCCCAGCGCCTGCTCATTCTGCGCGATCTCCCTGCCCAGGCCGTCCACCACAACAATCTCGAACCAACGCTCTCTGGCGGCCCCAGTCAACGCAAATGTGACGAACTGGCGAGACGGATTCGGAGACACCCGCAACTCCACGGCCGCAGACTCGGCCGCTGGTTCCTGAGCGACCGGCCAGGCCGTCACAGGCATGGACGTCCGCCGGTCATGGATGGAGAGCTCCCCACCAGGAGTCCTTAAACCGATGTAGAGCCGCCCATCCGGCCCCGCAAGAGCCCAGAATGCACGGGGGTCGCCGCCGCTCGCTTCTTCGGGGGACACCAACTCATCCCACTCCGCCCAGCGCGCCCACGTTTCGCCTGCATCCTCTGTCCACCACACGGGCCCCCTCATCATCACGGCTGCTGCTCGCCCTCCTCCCAGGTCCACCACCTCCATGCACGTCCGAAAGTCGCCGGGAAACAAGCCAAACCCGCGCTGCCAGGTCTCCCCGCCGTCGTCGGACATGCTCACGCGAACAGAATCGTCCGGGATGCTGATGTCGTTGATCACTGTCAAGACGCGGTCGCCGCCGCTTGGTGACTGACCATGAAGCGTCGCGATGCAGTCCGTGGACTGCTGAAAGGGAGCCCACTCGGATGTGACGCTCCAGGTGAATCCGCCGTCATCAGAGATGGTGACGCCCGCAAACCCGCCAGCGACGAGGCGTCCGGCATAGGGACCTGTCGTGATGATCGAGATGCGCTCGGCATCGGCATGCAAGCTCAGGCCTAGCAGGTCAGCTTCCGTCCACGTGGCACCCCGGTCATCAGAGAAGGACGCCATTCGGCCTCCACGGGCGGCGATCAAGCGCCCAGCGTATGGCAGACCGGCAGGCATCTCGATGATCCGCGTGACACCGTTGACATCTTGAATCTGCTGCCAGGACGTTGCACCATCGGTCGACCGGTAGGTCCTATTTCCTTCGTCAAGCAGGATCGTGTCACGGGCGACGACATAGGCCCATCGTGAGGACAAGCGAACGGGCTCAGATACTTTCTCCCACACCGTGTCAGAATTGTACGGTGCCGCGAGTTGGTAAACGCCTTGGTAAAAGACCTGTGCACCGTTGACGACATCTAGCTCGTCAAATGCCGCCCAGAAGAAGCCATCAGGGCTCACTGAGATTGGGAAAAAGGTATCACGCGGTAGGTTCCCCACCCGCTCCCACGTCACCCTTGGCTGGGCGAGTGCTGGTGCCGCGAAAGACACCAGCACCACCATCAGTGGCGATAGGAGCTTCACCGAGTCACCGTGAAGCGGGAGGATGTAGTGCGTCCATCGACGAGCGTTGCATGCACGATGTACAGGCCTGCTGGAAGCGATGCCACGTCTAGGCTGGACATGTGTTCCGCACTCGTCACATTAACCACTTGGCGCCCGAGCGTGTCATACACCTGGATGCTGGCTAGCTCTGACGCCTCACTACCAGCAATCGTAATCGTCGCCTCGACTGCCGTATCCCCAAACCCCATGCTCGACGGTGCCGCCGTCGGACTCAAAATGGGTCGAACGCGTTCCCTCGTCGAGCCACTGCGCACACAACGGCGGATATGCCGAAAAGCGCGACG
>CBDTZB010000679.1:0-1701 GCA_965364795.1 uncultured Nocardioides sp. | reverse complement strand
GATCCGCATCTCCAGGGCCGGATCCACGGCGCTAGTGGCCTCGTCGAGGACCAACAGGTCCGGATCGGCGAGGTGGGCCCGCAGGAGCGCCACCAGTTGTCGCTCCCCCGCAGAGAGCGATTCGCCGCGCTGCCCGACCGGTGTCTCCAGTCCTCTGGGGAGCCCGGCGATCCAGTCGTCGAGGCCCAACTCGGTGGCACTGGCACGGATGTCGGCCTCGGTAGCATCCAGTTTCCCGTAGCGGACGTTGGCGGTGATTGTGTCGTCGAAGAGGAAGCCCTCCTGGGGGACCAACACCACAGCGCTGCGCAGCGATGTCTCACTGATCTGACGAACGTCGATACCGTCGAGCAGCACCTGGCCGCCCGAGGGGTCCATCAACCGGGTGAGGAGTTTGGCGAAGGTCGACTTGCCTGAACCGGTTTCCCCGACAATGGCCACCCGACGCCCGGCGGCGATGTCCATCGTCACCGAACGCAGCACCAACGGCCCGCCCGGGTAGGCGAAATCGACGTCACGGCACGACACATTGATCGGTCCGCGAGGTAGTCGGTTGCCGCCCTCCCCCGGGTCGACCAAGTCGGCCGGCGTCTCCAGGATGCCGATCACGCGCCGCCATCCCGCAATGGCGTTCTGGGCGTCGGTGAGGATCTGCGTACCCATCTGCACCGGCCCGACGAAGAGGGTGACGAGAAACGCGAAGGCGATCACCTCACCCGCGCTGATCTCACCGGCGAAGCCGAGCCAGATTCCGACGATGAGTACGCCGGCGTTGGCCAGGCCGGCAGAGAGTCCGCCGAGGGAGAAGGAGACCGCGGTGAACCCCTGGGCCCGCGTGCTGGCCACCCGGTGGGCGTCGATCGCCTCATCGATCCTGGCTTGGGTGCGTCCCTGGACGGCGTAGGAACGCACCACAGCAGCACCGACCACTGGCTCAGAGATGGCGGAGAGCATGATGCCGACCTGTCGCCGCACCACGCCATACGCCGCCGAGAGCTTGCGTTGGAAGAACCTCAGGCTCAAGAACAGTGGCGCGAAGCAGACCCAGACCACCAGGGCGAGTTGCCAGGAGTAGAAAAGCATCACGACGGTGGCGATCAGGACCTGACCGACGCTGATGACGAAAATTAGCCCGCCGAAGACGAGGAACTGACTGACCTGGTCGACGTCACTGGTGACCCGAGCCACGAGCGCGCCGCGGCGCTCTGAGTTCTGAGTCAGCAGCGGCAAGTCGTGGACATGACGGAACGCCTTGATCCGCAGCGTGGCCAACCCGTGCTCCGCGGTCGAGAAGAGCCGGCTGGTCATCAGATACGACGCAATGCTGGTGAGGACGACCCCTAGGCCTGCGGCGAGACCCATCAGCGTCACGAAGGACACATCCGGCCCGCTCGGTCCGTTCAACCCACGGTCGAGGGTCTGTTGGACAGCAATCGGCACGATGATCTGGCCGACGGACGCCAGGACCGCCAGAGCCAGGGTCCCGGCGAGCCCTTCGGTCAGTTCGGGTGAGTACTTCAAGCCCCGCCGGATCGTGTCGAAGGCCTGGTAGTCCTCCCCCGTCTCCATGACGGTTCCACTGGTAGACACGCTCATGGGGCACCCTCCTGCGTCTCATAGGCGTTGACCAGACGCGCGTAGCGAGGGTTGCGGTTCAGCAACGCGGTGTGGGTGCCGCGGTCGGCGACCCGCCCGTCCTCG
>CBDTZB010000678.1:0-1703 GCA_965364795.1 uncultured Nocardioides sp. | reverse complement strand
TCGCCCTGGGGCAGCATCCGACATTCCTTGGTGTCGTACCACTTGTTGAAGGCCGACGCGGTGTCCTCGAGGTAGCGAGCGATGCGGTGGGGCTCACGAAGCTCCGCAGCAGAGGCCACGATTCCGGGGAAGTCCGCGAGGGCGCGCAACAGGTCGCGGTCGCGATCGTGATCGAGAAGTGCCGGGTCGAAGGCGTCGGGGAGTGACATGCCGAGATCGGTGGCGTTGGCGATCATCCGACACGTCCGGGCGTGGGCGTACTGGACGTAGTAGACCGGGTTGTCGGCCGCGGCCCGGGTGATCTCGACGACGTCGAGAACCAGCGGCGAGTCCGCCGGGTAGCGCGCCAGGGAGTACCGCAGCGCGTCGACCCCGATCTCCTCCATCAACTCATCGAGGGTGACCAGGGTGCCGGCCCGCTTGGACAGCTTCATCTCGACGCCGTCGCGCAGGATCTTGACGAGCTGCCCGATGAGCACCTCGACGGTCTCGGCCGGGTCGTCTCCGACGCAGGCGGCCATGGCGCGCAGGCGTCCGACGTACCCGTGGTGGTCGGCTCCGAGGAGGTAGATGCAGCGGTCGAAGCCGCGTGCCCGCTTGTCGAGGTAGTAGGCGGTGTCGGAGGCGAAGTAGGTCAGTTGCTTGTCGGACTTGATCAGGACGCGGTCCTTGTCGTCACCGAAGTCAGTCGTGCGCATCCACAGCGCACCGCCCTCCTCGTAGACGTGGCCGAGGTCCTTCAGCCGTTCGAGGGTCTGGGGAACCGATCCGGAGTCGTGCAGGGCCATCTCGGAGGACCACTCATCGAAGTGGGTGTTGAAACCGTCGAGTGAGGCCCGCTGGGAGGCCAGTTGGATGTCGTAGCCAGCAGCCCGCACCGCGGCGCGACGCTCGGTCTCCGGCAACTCGAAGATGCCCGGGTGAGCCTCTCCAACGGCGGTGGCTAGGTCGTTGATGTAGCCGCCGGCGTACCCGTCGGTCGGGGTCGGCTCACCGAGCGCAGCGGCGATGATCGAGTCGCCGAAGTGGTTCATCTGGACGCCACGGTCGTTGATATAGAACTCACGGGTCACCGTGGCACCCGCGGCAGCCAGGACCCGGGCGATCGAGTCGCCGAGCACCGCCCAGCGAGTGTGACCTAGGTGCAGCGGCCCGGTCGGGTTGGCCGAGATGAATTCAACGTTGATCGACTCGCCGGCCAGGACTTCGGAGGTGCCGTACGACGCACCGGCGGCAACGATGTCGGCCGCCACCGAACCCTGCGCGTCGGCAGCCACCGTGATGTTGATGAACCCGGGGCCAGCCACGTCCGCGCCGGCCACCCCCTGGGCGTCGCGCAGGCGGGCCGCCAACGTCTCGGCGAGGGCGCGAGGATTGGTCCGAGCCTGCTTGGCCAAGCGCATGGCCACGTTGGTCGCGTAGTCGCCATGGCTGCTGTCGCGAGGGCGTTCGATGGTCACGACGTCGGGGAGACCGTCAGGCAACACCAGCGATCCTTCGTCGACGAGGGCCTGGAGAGCGTCCGCGACAGTCACGGCGAGTTGGTCTGGAGTCACGGCCTCACCCTATCGGCGGCATCCGGTTTTCCTCTCACCAGTTCCAGCCGGTAGGGTCCGCTTGCGCCCTAGGACGCAGGCCTCCGTAGCTCAGGGGATAGAGCACTGGTTTCCGGTACCAGGTGCCGCAGGTTCGAATCCTGCCGG
>CBDTZB010000677.1:0-1706 GCA_965364795.1 uncultured Nocardioides sp. | reverse complement strand
GACCCACCTGGTTGTATGATTGCTGACACCCCGGCGGCAGCGGCTTGCTCGATGTCGTCGCACACGAAGAGAACTTCGTCGCCGATGTTCTTGATGATTCGGCCCCCGTGATCGACCACGATCTCCAGGGTCTTGGCTTCGAAGTGTTCCAGCCACGCGACGAGCGCTTCATCGGAGAGGGTCCTGCTCCGCGCGGTGTAGCCGACGATGTCGACGAAGACCACGGCCTGGGGCGCGGAGTTCGAGCCGGGAGCCTCCACGGCCATCATCCGATTGCTGGCTGCCGCCAGGTGCCGCCGCCAGACGTAACTCTGTAGTTCATCGACGCGGGGCAGGACGTCTTCGGTGAGGTACGCGATGGCTTCGGCCGGGTCGGCGCCGGACTCGATCGCCACCGAGGTCAGCAGGCTGGTCTGCCACTCAGCAAGACGAGCGAAACTGCGGCCCCACGTTCGCACCAGAGCCGACTGGCGTTCCGGGGTGAGGATGCCGAGATGCATGAGGTCCCGAGACAGTTCCAGGGCTCGCACATCCGCCTCGGTGAACGCGACGTCATCGTCGGCCACCTGGGGGAAGCCCATCAGCCGCCACAGCTCCTTAGAGAGGGCGAGAGGGAGCCCCGCCCGCTCGGAAACCTGAAGCCGAGTCAAGCTGGGTGCATCACCGAGGAGGAACGCTTCAACCGACTCGAGGGCGTCGCTCAGATCGGGTTCAGAGGTCGAGGTCGGGTCCACTGTGGGGTCTGGCTCGTGGCCCGCTTCGTTCATCCCAGACGTGACTTGGCCACCTCATCGAGGGCAGCCTTGAAGCTGGGCATCTCATCGACGAGTTGCAGGACGGCCTCATCGGTGAGGTGGATCAACTCAAGCGGGGTCAGGGCGACGATGGACGCGGTCCGCAAGGAGTGACCGATGATCGCGGCCTCGCCCATGATCTCGCCGGCGCCGAGCTGCGCGACCTCTTCGCCCTTGCGGCGAACCGACACGGTGCCGCTGAGCAGGATGTAGGCCTTGTCGGCGGGGGTCTTCTCCCAGATCGGGGACCACCCGGACGGCAGCTTCACCCGATTTCCGGCGGCGCTGATGCGCGCGACCTCCTGGGGGGTGAACATGTCGAAGAACGAAGCCATGTCGAGCCTTTCCGTGCCGTCAAGTGGTGGGGGGTTCGGTGGGAGCGGTGCTTTTGATCCTTGCCGAGCGCTGCCCACGTGTCCAGCGTCTGCGCTGAGGGGTCCGCCACTCGGCGACTGGTCCAGTCCACCTAGTTGTGCGGTCGTTCAGCCGTGCAGCGGATCCCGGGAGATCGGGCAACTCATGCAGCGGGGACCGCCTCGCCCCGAGCCGAGTTCGGAGCCCGCGATCCGGACGACCTCGATGCCGGCCTCCTCCAGGCGGGCGTTCGTCTCGTCGTTGCGCTCGTAGGCGACCGCGACCCGGGGAGCCAGGGCGAGGGTGTTGTTGCCGTCGTCCCACTGCTCGCGTTCGGCGGTGACCGGGTCGAGGCCGGTGTCGATTTGGTGCAGCGCCTCGATGCCCATGGCCTTCGCGGCCGCGATCAGGAAGGGTTGCGCCTTGGCGACGCGCAGCACGAGGTCGGCGTCAGTGCCGGGTCCGGTGTCGGGTTCCTTGGTGACGGCGTACGCGGTCAGGCTGTCGGCGACGTTGGGGTACATCACGATCTTGTCGACGTCGACCATCGTGCACACG
>CBDTZB010000676.1:0-1712 GCA_965364795.1 uncultured Nocardioides sp. | reverse complement strand
CAAGCGCTTTCGCGAGCCGCCGCGGGGCGTAGTGGGAGATTATCAACGCGACGCCGATGGACAGTGGCGTCGCGATGATCATCGCGATGAGCGCCGCGACCACGGTCCCGAACAGCAACGGCAGGGAGTACGTCCAGATGCTTGACTCGCCGTAGACGGCGTCCCCGCTGTAGCCGAGGGCCGGAAGACCCTCGACCATCAGGAAGAGGCCGACACCGGCCAGCGCGGCGACGATCAGCAGCGCCGAACTCAGCGACAGCCCGCGGAAGGCGGCGTCGCCGAAGCGTCCGGTCGACTGGTCGTCGAAGATCGTGGTCGTACTCCCGGCAGCGGACGTTTCCGTGGTCACCGGCGCTCCTTTTTCGATCAGCCGACCTCAATCGTGTTGATGATTGTCGTGGCCCGATTCTGCAGGTCCAGCGACAGCGGCGCAGAACCGGCCTCGGCTGCACCCTGTTGCTGGCCCTCGGCGCCGATCACGTAGGTGACGAAGGCCTTGGTCAACGCCGCGGTCTGCGGGTCGTCATAAGACTGGCAGGCCATCAGGTACGACGTCAGCACGATCGGGTAAGTGCCCGATTCTTCGGTGGCGTAGTCGAGGTCAAAGATCAGCTGGGTGTCGCTGGCGGACTCCGCCGGCGGGGACGCCTCGAGGATCTTGGCGGCGGCTTCGGGAGCCGGAGCGACGAACTCGTCGCCCACCCCGACGCTGACGACACCGAGGTCGCCAGCCTGGCTGGCGTCGGCGTACCCGATGGAGTTCACGCCGTTCTCGACCGCAGAGACGACACCCGAGGTGCCCTTGGCACCTTCTCCGCCGTACTCCTGGGGCCACAGCTCGATGGCCCCGGCCTCCCACTCCTTGGGGGCGACGGCCGAGAGGTAGTCGGTGTAGTTCTCCGTGGTGCCGGACTCATCCGAGCGGTGCACCGGGTTGATGTTCGCCGAGGGAAGCTTCGCCTTCGGGTTCTCCTTGACGATGGCGGGGTGGTCCCACTGCTTGATCTTGCCGGCGAAGATCGCGGCCAGGGTCTTCGGCGAGAGCTCGAGCTCCTTGACGCCGTTGACGTTGAAGATGATCGCGATCGGGCTGATGTAGGTGGGGACCTCCAGGACGGTGCCGCCACAGCGCTCTTCGGCGTCAGCGAATTCGTCGTTGTCCTCGGTCAAGTAGGCGTCCGATCCCGCGAACGGGAAGGCGCCGGCGATGAAGTTCTCGCGACCGCCACCGGAGCCGACGGGGTCGTACTCGACGGTGACGCCGGGGTTCTTGGTCTGGAAGCCAACGGCCCAGGCGCCCATGGCGGCCTGCTGGGTCGAGGCGCCGCCACCCGCGAGGGTGCCGGTGAGGGATTGGGCGTCGCTGAAAGCTTGTTCGTTGGCCGCGGCACACGCGGACAGGGTCAGTGCAAGAGCTGCGATGCCGGGGACGATCCCACGGCGGACGGAAGTGCTGTTCACTTCGTTCTCCTGAATTCGGTCTGAATGCTGACGCTCAGAAGTGTGCTGAGCCCAGGTGTCTTAAGCAGCCGTGGAAGGTGAACGAGCAGTGAACAGCGCGGGCTCCTGAGTGAAGCAATCGACGAAGGTGAGACGGCCATCACGTGACTCCGGTCCCAGGAGCCCGAAGAGGGTTGACTAGACCGGTCGCGGGGTGTTGGCCGGCCCCCATCAGGCGAACCTCGCGTCCCCAACAGGCGAACCTCGCGTCC
>CBDTZB010000675.1:0-1717 GCA_965364795.1 uncultured Nocardioides sp. | reverse complement strand
TACGGCGTTCGCGGCCTCCGCATCGGGAGCCTCGACGAGGCAGAAGATCTTGCCCGCCTCCTCGTCCACCCAGTAGCGCAGGTAGCTCACCCCGTGCGCCGCCTGCGCACTTAGGTCAGCCTGATGGGCAGCCGCGACGTCACTCGCGGAAACACCGCCCTCAACAGTGTGTGTGTTCATGAAAAGTGTCATGCCGGTTCCCATCTCCCATCGGCTGGCGCTTAGTCGTTGGCCGGTTAACTCAGGAAACATCAGTGGCGTTTGACCCCGCGTTTGACGATGGCCCGGGGCGGGGGTCAGGGGCGGAGGTCAGCGCAGGCTCATCGCGCGGCTCACGGCGTGGGACCTTCGACCCTGCCGCCCGGGCCCTTCAGCACTGGGCGCGGCACTTGGATGAGAGCAGGGTCAGATCATGACCACCATCAGGCGCGACCCCGAAGGGCCCAGGCAGAGCACCAACAAACGCAGTAGCCGTTGGAGCCAGTCATGATGGGTTACGGCTACGGCTACGGCATGGGCGCCGGCGGCTGGATTGCCATGATCATTTTCTGGGTCGGCGTGATCACCCTGGTTGTCTGGGCTATCTCCCGCGCCACGTCTGCAGGGAGTGGCGCAGGCCTGGACACCCGTCCCCTGCCGGGCTCACCCCAGGGCGACAACCGCAACACCGCGGAAGACATCTTGGACCGGCGCTTCGCCGCCGGAGAGTTGGACGACGTCACCTACCGCTCGATGCTCGCCACCCTGCGCGCAACCCGAACCGAGTCCCGATGATGCTCACCGCGAGGAGGATGTGGGTGCCACTCATCGCCCTGCTCGCGGTCCTGGGCTCCGGCGCCTGGATGGTCGCCCAGGCGGACGGGTTCGGCCACCGGGGCTTCATGGGTGGATCGATGATGACCGGTGGAAGCGGTCAGGGGTGGCTGGAGGGAGACGGCCATTCAGTGGACGACTTGACCGAGGCCCGACAGCGCGCCGAGGCGTACGCCGCGCTTCTGGGACCGGAACTCGTCGTGGGTGAGGTGATGCGGTTCAGCGAGAACTACTACGCCGAGCTCGAGGAGTCAGACGGGTCCTTGGCCACCGAAGTGCTGATCGACCCCTCCACCGGAGCCGTAAGGCTCGAGTTCGGGCCCGCCATGATGTGGAACACCCGCTACGGAATGATGGCTCGGCCTTCCGATGCTTCCACCAGCATCGATGCCCAACAGGCCGAGCAGATCGCGCAAGAGTGGGCTGAGGAGCGCGGCGAACTCACCGTCGCCGACGCGGAGGCCTTCCCTGGCTACTACACGCTGCACACTTTCGACGAGGACCAGATCGAGGGCATGCTCTCGGTGAACGCCAGCACGGGCGATGTTTGGTACCACAGCTGGCACGGCGAATTCTTGGAGATGTCCGAGGGCGAATAGCCCGCCCTTATCTGACCTGGGCTCGAGGTCGACCCCTCAGGACGTCGCCTCGGTGGGCATCGCCATCGTCACCCAGTCGTGCATCCCACCGCGGTAGTAGACGAGCGAATCGGCCGAACGCCCGGCCTCCAACAGGGCGCGGATCGCCCACGGCGATTGCGGACACTGCGGACCGTTGCAGAAAAGAATGGCCAGTCCTGAGTCGGGCAGAACGTCCTGCTGCTGCACGGCCTGATCGTGCGGGAGGCTCTTCGCTCCGGGAAGGGTGACACCGTTTCGCGACCCAGGAACACGGGTGTCGACCA
>CBDTZB010000674.1:0-1726 GCA_965364795.1 uncultured Nocardioides sp. | reverse complement strand
GAGGCCCACGTGCGGTCCCGATCGGTGCTCGCTCTGCCCCCCGCCGATCCGCGCTGAAGGGTCGTTGGGTAAAGGGTCCAACGATCTCTCTCGACGTCGAGAGACCTTGACCCCCCTGTCGTCAGGCGCACTCGTAGTGCCGACAATGAAGTCATGCGCCTCGATCATCTTTCGTTCGCCGCCGGCCCTGATGGACTCGTCAGCACTGCTGAGCGCATCGGGGCGCTCCTTGGTTGCTCCTTCGTCGACGGAGGTGTGCACCCACGCTTCGGGACCCGCAACATGATCCTTCCGTTGGCCGAGGGCACCTACATCGAGATCGTCGAGGTCCTCGACCACCCTGCCTCGGACAAGGCACCGTTCGGCCAGGCTGTGCGAGCCCGCTCAGCGGCTGGCGGAGGCTGGCTCGGCTGGGTCGTCGCGGTGGATGACATCGACGTCGTCGAGGAACGACTCGGACGCGAAGCCGTCAAGGGCAACCGGCACCGTCCCGACGGGATCGAACTGCTCTGGCAGCAGATCGGCGTTCAGGGTCTGATGGCGGACCCGCAACTCCCCTTCTTCATCGAATGGGAAACCAGCCAGGACCTCCACCCCTCGGCGGGCGCGAACCCCGACTTCTCCCTCGCCTGCCTGGAGATCGCAGGGGATCCCCACCGCGTCAGCGAGTGGCTCGGCGAGAGCGTGGAGTCGCCCCTAGAAGACGTGAAGGTCGAGTGGGTAGCGCCGAACGGCACGCCCGGCGTGCTCGCCGCGCAGGTGCAGACACCCAACGGCCTGGTGCGGATCTGATTTCTGGTCCGAGTCGCGAAGCGCCGGTTCGCGGAGCCATCCCGAGCCCGAACATCTGGCGAACGCCTGAGACCTACGAGATCGAGAACCACGCCGTCGACCCCGACGGTCGGCTAGCGGCCGCTCTCGACGAACTGCCCGACCCGGCCGACTGGACGGGAGCGGTGCTGGACCTCGGCTGTGGAACCGGCTTCCATCTCCCCACCTTCGCCGCCCACGCTCGCCAAGTGATCGGGGTGGAGCCCCACCCCGATCTGCTGCGCTTGGCCGCCCGTCGAACCCGAGCCCTGGACAACGTCACGTTGCTGTCCGGAACGGCTCAGGAGGTCCCGCTCCCGGACGCCTCAGTGGACACCGTCCACATCCGTTGGGCCTACTTCTTCGGCCCCGGGTGCGAGCCTGGTCTGGCCGAGCTGGATCGCGTCGTACGCCGAGGGGGCACAGCAGTCGTCATCGACAACGACTCCTCCCGATCGACCTTCGGTCACTGGTTTCGCCGCGGGCACCCCCACCTGCCGACGGCAACCGAGATCGAGCGGTTCTGGGTGACCCGGGGGTGGAGCCGCACCCCGGTCGACATGGGGTGGCGGTTCTCCAGCCGTGCGGACCTCGAAGCGGTGGTGCGGATCGAACTGCCTCCGGCAGTGGCCCAGACCGCGCTCGCTCAACACCGCGGGCTCGACGTGGACTACGCAGTCAACGTGTGGTCCAAGCGCTTCTGACGGCACGCCGTCAGGTCGACCCACGAATCGCCAGCGTCGGCTCCAGCAACACGCCACCTCGGTGGAGTGACGGCGCTGCGAGCAAGCCCTCGAGCGCCTTGATCGTTTCGACCGCCACCGCTTCCAACGGTTGCCGGACCGACGTCAGCCCGGGGTGCACGACCTGCGCGACCTGGGAGTCGTCGAACCCGACCACCGCGATGTCGCGGCCC
>CBDTZB010000673.1:0-1732 GCA_965364795.1 uncultured Nocardioides sp. | reverse complement strand
CCACCGACACCATGGAGGACTGGATGTCCCACTGGGGTGTCGGCGACCCGTCGCTGCACGTGGGCGGCCTGACCGAGCGCAAGCCGCGCGAACCCATCCGGGAGGTCACGCTCGTGCAGCGCAAGAGCACTCCGATCGGGATCGGCCTGGGCAAGACTTCGGGTTGGGCGCACCGGGCGGTGCTCAAGCAGTCCGGGATCGTCCAGGTCAGCGGGGCGACGTACGACCGGATCGATGACGCGGGCCTGCACATCACCGTGGATGGTCAGTCGCAGGTTCTCGCGGTCGACCACGTCGTGCTCTGCGCGGGTCAGGAATCCGTGCGCAGCCTCGAAGCCGCCGGGCGCTACGTGATCGGCGGGGCCGACGTGGCCGCGGAGCTGGACGCCAAGCGCGCGATCGAGCAGGGGACGCGCGTTGTAGCCGGTCTCTAGTCCTGTCACGTATTTCAACAGGCATAGAGCGCGAGGAAGGACCTCCGTCTCGCGTGGTTACGCGCCGATCGAGGCTCTCGCGTCATCTATGCCTGTTGAAATACCGAAGTGGTTAGGGTCATCGCATGAGCGACTGCATCTTCTGCGCCATCGTCGCCGGCGACGCGCCCGCCACGATCATCGACTCCGACGAGCGGACGGTGTCCTTCCTGGACATCAATCCCGCCACCGAGGGGCACCTGCTGGTCATCCCGCGTGAGCACAGCCGCGACCTCAGCGAGATCGCGGCCGAGGATCTGGCGGCCTGCTCGCTGAGCGCACAACGGCTGGCGAAGAAGGCCGTAGCCGATCTGGGCGCCGACGGCGTCAACCTGCTCAACTGCTGGGGTGAGGTCGCCTGGCAGACCGTCTTCCACTTTCACTTGCATGTCGTACCTCGGTACGCCGACGACCGCGACCGACTCGAACTCCCGTGGATCTCCACAGCCGCGACTCCCGGCGTCCTCGAATCCGCTGCCGCCGCCTACGGAGTCGGCGGATGATCGTCGACCTGACCGACGAAGAGTGTCGGGCCGCTCTGCCGGAGAAGTGGGGCTGCCCCGAAGGCGTGACGCCAGCGTGGATCGCCGAGATGGACTACGCGCCAGCGCCGGTCATCACCGATGCCCTGCACGCCGCCATCAGCCGCGGGCAGTTGGGCTATCCGCAGTTCGACGGCCCACCGCGTCTTCAGCAGGCGTACGCCGGGTTCGCGGCTCGACGCTACGGCCACACCGTCGATCCGGACGCCGTGCTGCCGGTGGTCGACGTGACGGCGGGCGTTCGCGTGGCCCTCGATGTCCTCAGCGAGCCCGGCCCGATGGTGATGCTGATTCCGGCTTACCCGCCGCAACTCGACGTCGCCCAGGTGACTGGTCGGCGTCGAGTCGATGTGGTGGTGGACCCAGATGCTGAGCGGGCCGAGATCGACCTGGACCAACTGGACGCCTGCTTCGCGGCAGGTGCGCGGACCCTGCTGCTCACCCAGCCCCACAACCCCTGGGGACGGGTCTTCAGCCGGATCGAGTTGGAGGGCGTGCGCGACGTGGTCCTCCGGCATGGCGCTCGGGTCATCTCTGATGAGATCCATGCTCCGCTGGTCCTGCCGGGAGCAGTACACACCTCCTACCTCGACGTTGACGGCACCGAGGATCACGCGGTCGCGGTCGTCGCGGCCTCGAAGGCGTTCAACACTGCAGGCATGCGGTGCGCCCAGTTGGTGGTGCCGAGCGCCGCATCTCGTCAACGGTTGGCGGGGG
>CBDTZB010000672.1:0-1735 GCA_965364795.1 uncultured Nocardioides sp. | reverse complement strand
CGTGGACGGACGCTTCCTTCCCGGCTTCGAGGACGAATTCTTCGACACTCTCGCGCACCTGTGCGGCGAAAACATTCAGATCGACTACGTCTCCAAGCAGCCGGCCTGGGAGACGCCGTACGACGGCCACCTGGTTGACGCGATGACCCGTTCTCTGCTCGCTGAGGATCCAGAAGCCCGGGTGGCGCCGTACCTCATGAGTGGAGGGACCGACGCCAAACACTTCCGCAAGCTCGGGATGCGTTCCTACGGATTCGCCCCGCTGCGATTGCCGGCGGACCTGGACTTCACCGCCCTGTTCCACGGGGTGGACGAGCGGGTGCCGGTGGACGCTTTGGAGTTCGGTGCGCGGGTGTTCGACCGGTTCCTCGACGACGTCTAAGCGGGCTACGGGCGGCGAGGGCTCAGGAGGCCCACAGCGTCGCGCGCTGACGGATGATCCGACGGCGCAGGGTGACCCGGCGGGTGCCGTCGGGGCTCAACGCCACCTGAGCCAGCTCCCAGCCGCCGTGCTCGGCCCGCTCGACCAATAACTTTCGCACGACATTGCGCGAAAAACTGCGGTCGAACGTCACCTTGTCGAACTCCCACTCCACGCCGGGGCCCAGCGGGCGAGTGGGTGGTCGCGTCATCGCGCCGCCTCCGATACGTCGTCGAGGGCGTCGATGAGTTCGGAGGGCAAGGTCTTTTCCTCGATCCCGAGGACGCCTCGCAGGTGGGCTGCGGTCCGCGCGCCCACGATGGGGGCGGTGACGCCGGGACGGTCCCGCACCCACACCAAGGCGACTTCCAGCAGCGACCACCCGAGCCCTTCGGCTGCGCGGGCCACCGACTCCACGATGCGGCGCGAGGAGTCATCGAGGTAGCCGCTGACGAACCCGGAGTAGACCGGTGAGGCTCCCCGGGAGTCCGAGGGGGTTCCGGTGCGGTACTTGCCCGTGAGGACCCCCCGGCCTAGCGGTGACCAGGGCAGCACCCCAAGTCCCAGAGCCGTGCAGGCATCCAGCACCTCGTGCTCGACGTGCCGATTGAGCAGTGAGTACTCGACCTGCGATGAGGCTAGGGGAGTGCGGCCGGGTACGGCCCGCTGCCAGGTCGCGGCCTGGGCGGTCTGCCATCCGGTGTAGTTCGAGATCCCGACGTACGACGCTCGCCCGCTGCTGACGGCGAGGTCCAGGGCGCTGAGCGTCTCCTCGATGGGCGCCTCATCGCTCCAAACGTGCACCTGCCACAGATCGACGTGATCCACGCCCAGTCGCTGGAGGGACGCATCCAACGTGGTGAGCAGCGAGCCTCTGGCGGTGTTGATGACCCGTTCGCCCGACCGACGTGAGATCCCGGCCTTGGTGGCCAACACGATGTCGTCGCGGGCAACGACGTCGCCGATCAGGGTGCCCAGGAGCGTCTCCGAGTCGCCATCGGCGTACCCCGCTGCGGTGTCGACCAGCGTGCCACCGGCCTCGGCGAAGGCGATCAACTGATCACGAGCCTCGTGTTCGTCGGTGTCCCGACCCCAGGTCATGGTGCCGAGTCCCAGCCGGGAAACCTTCAGGCCGGTGTGTCCCAGTGAGCGTCGCTGCATGTCGCCAAGTTAGCGAAGCCACCCGCCCGACCCGAGCAGGGGCGCGCCGATTCGGGCAGGCCGATCACCACATGTCACGGTCCGGACCGTAAGATTCCCCGCCGTGTGGGACTTTTTGCAGGCCGTGGTGCTCGGCACGATCCAGGGGCTCAC
>CBDTZB010000671.1:0-1741 GCA_965364795.1 uncultured Nocardioides sp. | reverse complement strand
GCTTCAACGCGATGCGCTGACCGCCCGCTTTGCGGGCCAGGTGGACGATGCCCATGCCGCCTTCGCCGATGCGGGAGAGCAGTTCGTACTCCCCCACCTGCAGACCCGCCCCGACGCTGTCCCGCGTTTCGGGTACATCGGCGCTGGGATAGCTGGTCACCGGGTCAGATTACCCGCGCCCGGCCACTGATCCCGGCAGGCCGAGGCCCCATTAGGCGAACCTCGGAGCCCCATTAGGCGAACTTCGCGTCCCCATCAGGCGAACTTCGTGTCAGACGATTCGGTGCATCCAGTTGAAGGTGTCGTCGGCACGGCCGTACTGGACGTCGACGAGGGCCTGGCGCAGACGCATCGTCAGGTCGGTGGAGGCGGGGGCTGGGACCTCACCGCCGTCGTACTTCAACGCACCCACGGGGGTGACGACCGCGGCGGTGCCGCAGGCGAAGATCTCGACGATCTTGCCGCTGGTGACCCCGTCGCGCCACTCGTCGATCGACAACCGCCGCTCGGTGACCTTATGGCCAGCCTTCGCAGCGAGGTCGATGATGCTGGCGCGGGTGATGCCCTCGAGGATGGTGCCGGTCGCCGGGGTGACGATAGAACCGTCGTCGAACACGAAGTACATGTTCATCCCACCGAGTTCCTCGATGTAGTGACCCTCCTGGCCGTCGAGGAACACCACCTGATCGCAGCCCTGTGCGGTCGCCTCCTGCTGGGCGACCAACGAGCTGGCGTAGTTGCCGCCGGTCTTCGCGGCGCCCATGCCGCCGCGGCCGGCGCGGGTGTACTCCTCGGTCAGCCAGAGGGTCACCGGCTTCACGCCGCCCTTGAAGTAGGCGCCGGCCGGGCTCGCGATCACCATGAAGGTGACGTGCTGTGAGGGCCGCACTCCGAGGAACTTCTCGGTGGCGATCATGAAGGGCCGGATGTAGAGGCTCTTCTCGCCCTCGGGATCGGGCACCCATCGCTGGTCGACCTTCACCAGCGCATCGACGGCCGCGACGAAGTCCTCCTCCGGCAGCACCGGCAGCGCCAGACGGTGCGAAGAACGCACCATCCGCGCGGCGTTCTCGCCCGGTCGGAAGGTCCAGATCGAACCGTCCTCGCGCCGGTAGGCCTTCATCCCCTCAAAGGTCTCCTGGGCGTAGTGCAGCACCGCCGTCGCGGGGTCCAGGCTCAGCGGCCCGTACGGCGTGATGCGGGCGCCATGCCACCCCTGGTCCGGCGTCCACTCAACGGTGAACATGTGATCGGTGAAGTGAGTGCCGAACCCGGGGTTGGCGAGGATTTCCTGAAGGGAGGCGTCGTCGACCGCGGTCTCGGACAGCGTGGTGCTGATCTGCATGGACGTCACGTTAGTTGCTCCTTCAGGGAATGGCGCGGGGGCTAGCCCAAACGCGCGGCGATGGCGTCGCCGACCTCGGAGGTACGCCGCGTGGCACCGGGGGTGCGATCGGCCAGATCGGCCAGAACTGCGCTCTCCACCGCGGCGGCGGCATCGGCGTGTCCGAGGTGGTCGAGCATCAGGGAGACCGACAGGATCGCTGCGGTCGGGTCGGCCTTCTGCTGGCCCGCGATGTCGGGCGCGGAGCCGTGGACGGGCTCGAACATCGACGGGGCGGTCCGGTCAGGGTTCACGTTGCCCGAGGCAGCCAGGCCGATGCCACCGGTGATGGCGGCGGCCAAGTCGGTGATGATGTCGCCGAAGAGGTTGTCGGTGACGATCACGTCGAAGCGGGAT
>CBDTZB010000670.1:0-1746 GCA_965364795.1 uncultured Nocardioides sp. | reverse complement strand
GCAGGTCGTTCTGCAGGGAGACCCGGAGGCGATCTCCGACATTGGCCCTGATCTCGGGCCCCGGAAGGCGCCCGTCGTACGCCCAGGTGGACACGACCCGGCCGCCGAGATCGATCTCCACGGGGGCAGCCACCAGCTTGCGGGTCACGACGGATCCCGTGGACGTTCGTGCCCGCTCTGCTGCGAGGACCGGGCTTGATCCCGGCTGGATCGGCGTTCCGCCGCCGTCGCGAGACAACAGGACCCCAGTGGCCCCAGCGGCTAGACCCGCGGCGCCCAAACCCAACAGGGTTCGACGTCCGACGAGGTGGGGGGACAACGACACGAGAGACTCCTCGAACACTCAGTGGGCCCGAGCGGCCCGATGTGTCTACGATACTGAGTAGTAGCAACTCCGTTTGATCGCGGCCCCCTCAGGTGGGTACTGGATACGGCAGGAGGTTCAGATGTACCTAGCGCTTCTAACGATGGCCGTCGCCGGCTTGCTCGCCGTCGTGACCCTTCGCATCCTCGGTCGCATCCTGGCCATCGAGTCGACGCCCCTTGAAACGCTGCCCTTCCTGTCCGGCCGCGCACCCGAGGAGCACGCACTGTCCCGCTTCCATGTGCGGTGGTACGCCGCCACGGTGGTGTTCTTGGCCTTCGACGTTGAGATGCTGTTCATGTACCCGTGGGCGGTGGTCGTCGCCGACCTGGGGATCGGTGCCGTCATTGAGATGTTCGTCTTTCTCGGCGCGTTGCTGATTGCGGTGGCCTGGGCTCGTCGCGAGGGGGCGTTCCGATGGGCTTAAAAGGGCGCCTGAAACACCTCGCCCTCGGCCGAGTCCATGTGCTGCTCGCCGAGGTTCCTGGGAACTTCGAACTCCGCGTGGCTGCTGAGCAAGCGGTGCACGATCGGGGGTGGGTCCTCGCGCTGTCGCCCGCTGATGCTGACGCGCTCCTGGTGGTGGGCGAGCCCGACGCGGACCTCCAGACCGCTATCGACGCGGTGTACGACCAGATGCCCGGCCCTCGTGCCAGCGCGAGGGTGCATAGGTCCCATCAGATCGGCGATCAATTGGATCGGCTGCGAAACCTGCTGAGCGACGACCAGGGCCAACGCAACGACGCCCACAGCCGGATGCCACCGGACCAAGGCCCCCCAGCCGAGCCCATGGACCACGGAGACATGGACCACGGCGAGATGGACCACGGAGACATGGACCACGGGGACATGGACCACGGGGACATGGACATGGCTCCTTCGGGGATCCCGCTGGCCGAGGGCGGCGAGGACCGCGACGGGTTGGAGATGGACGTCACGCACCTCTTCCTCGGCCCAGTCCTGGCGCATTGGCCTGCGGGCCTCGTCATCCGCTGCACGATGCACGGGGACACGGTGATGGAGCACGAGGTGCTCGTGGCGCCGCTCACCACACCAGCACCGTCTCCGCGGATCCGCGCCGCGCAACGCATTGATGCGGCAGTCGATGTCCTGATGCTGGCTGGCTCGCACCACTGGGCCGAGACATTGCGCGACCTGCGTCACCGGTGTCTGAGCTCGGACGATTACGTGTACTCCGAGTTGGCGACCGAACGGAGGCGGCTTCACCGCAGTCGTCTCCTTCGATGGAGTTTGGGTGAGACGCACGCGGCTTGCCTGGCCCTGCTCGACCGTGCCGCGCAGGATCTGGCGGGCGAACCCGAAGTCACGCACGAGGTGCCGCCACTGGCCGACCTGATCAACGGTCAGGACCTGGCCACCGT
>CBDTZB010000669.1:0-1751 GCA_965364795.1 uncultured Nocardioides sp. | reverse complement strand
TGGCTCGGGTACGCCGCCGCGTCGACGTACCCATCGCCGCCGACGAGTCGATCCGTCGGGCGGCCGACCCCTACCGGGTGCGCGACCTCGAGGCGGCCGACATCGCCGTCCTCAAGGTCCAACCCCTCGGTGGGGTGCGCGCCTGCCTGCGCATCGCCGAAGACATCGGCCTGCCCGTGGTGGTCTCCTCGGCTTTGGAGACCTCGGTCGGAATCGCCGCCGGGATCGCCCTGGCCGCGGCCCTGCCCGACCTGCCCTACGCGTGCGGCCTGGCCACGGTCCAACTGCTCACCGACGACGTCGCCACCCCGAGCGCGCTGCCGGTCGCAGGCGCTCTTCCGGTGCAACGACCGCAGGTCGACGAAGGAGCACTAAGCCGGCTACAGCCCTCTCCTGACCGGGTGCGCCACTGGGAGGATCGGTTGGCCGAGATCCGCGACTACCGTGGTCGCTCGTGAGCAACCCCTCTACCGACCGCGCCCGCGCCGTCGTCCTGGCCCTCGTCGAGGCCGGTGTCCGGGAAGTCGTGATCTCCCCGGGCTCGCGCAACGCTCCCCTCTCCTTCGCGGCGTACGACGCGGCGCAGGCCGGGCTGCTGCGCCTGCACACCCGGATCGATGAGCGCAGCGCCGGATTCCTCGCGGTGGGTCTGACCCGCGGGGGCTCGCGTGCCGCGGTGATGTGTACGTCGGGCACCGCGGTCGCCAACCTGCATCCGGCCGTGCTGGAAGCAGCCCACAGCGCAGTGCCCCTAGTGGTCATCACCGCCGACCGCCCCGAGCGGTGGCGTGGGACCAACGCCAACCAGACCACCGACCAGGTGGGGATCTTCGGACCGCTGGTGCCCACCGTGGAGGTGAGTGACCCGCCGCCGCTGTCGCAGGCTCGAACGCAGGGCCCCACCCACTGGAATGTCCGCTTCGACGACCCGTTGACCCCGACCGAGCCTTGGGTGCCACCGGCCGCCGCTCCGACGAAACCCCTCCCGCGGCGGGAGCGACTGATCAGTGACCCACTCCCGCTGGGACCACGGACGGTCGTGGTCGCCGGGGACGACGCGGGCCCAGCCGCGCGCCAGTTGGCCGAAGCCGCCGGATGGCCGCTGTTCGCGGAGCCCTCGAGCGGGGCGCGTACCGGCGCGAACGCGCTTCGTTGCTACCGGTTGCTTCTCGACACCGAGTTGGCGCAAACCATCGAACGGGCCGTTGTGGTCGGTCACGCCACGCTCTCGCGCCCGATCAGTCGACTCCTGTCCCGCGACGACGTTGAGGTGCTGGTCGCTCCCGCTGCCGGGGTCTGGAACGCGCCCTCGCACCCGGCGACCTTGCTCAGCGGCGTCCCCGTCCACCCCGCTCACCCGGACCCGGCGCAGTGGCTGGACGCCTGGGTGGAAGCCGACCGCGCGATCGGGCGGGCCCTGGATCGTCTGCTCGCCGAGGAGTCAGCCCTCACTCCGCAGGAGGTCGCTGGAGCAGTCAGCCGCGCCGTACCCGCCGGGGGTCTCCTCATGGTCGGCGCCTCCAACTCCATCCGCGACCTGGACCTCATGGCGCGCGCCTACCCCGTCGGCGAGCGACGCTTCGTGTTGGCCAACCGGGGTCTGTCCGGGATCGACGGCACCGTCTCGACGGCGCTGGGCGCGGCGCTGGGACGCTCCCTGCGGTTCCCGACCGACCAGGGAAGTCGCAACCTGGCACTGATGGGCGACGTGACCTTCCTGCACGACAGCAACGGGCTCCTGCTCGGCCCGG
>CBDTZB010000668.1:0-1754 GCA_965364795.1 uncultured Nocardioides sp. | reverse complement strand
CTGGGTTATCGAAGCCACCGTGGATCTCGATCTCTCTGATGAGTTGGGGGAGTTGGCGCTCACCACGACCGCCATGCGCGCGTTGGGCGGCTGAGCGGCGCTCAGTTTCCCGACTACTGGTCACCTACTCCTGCTCACCTACAGGAGGGAACACACTCCGTCAGCGCAGGTGCTCAGCCATGCCGGACCCCGTCGTAAAGAACTCAACTGTTTGAGGCCCGAATATCCATCGGCACCGTCACCGTCGTCGAACCACAACATGGCGTAGACGGGGCGTACGGAGGCGGACCTGACGCTTCGAGCGATGGCGCCGGGATCCCAGTCCCCGTCGACGCTGCCGTGCGGGCCGACCTCGGTGATGGCGAGCCGGGAGGCACGGGACGCCAATTCACTGATGCCGGTGAGGTCGATCTGCTCGGACCCACGCTGCTCGGCCCCACCCAGATCGGAGGTGATCTGTTGATAGGTGTCGATACCGACCAGATCGACGCGCTCGGGAAGCAGCGACACGGGGTTGAGGATCCGGTCGTCGGTCTTGGCGTTGGCTGCGTAGGCCCACACGATGTTGTGGATGCCGCGGTCCGCGGCCCGCTGTTGCATCGCGGCGTACAGCGCTTGATAAGCGGTGGGGTCCGGCGTCTGCCCCCACCAAAACCAGTCGCCGTTGGCTTCGTGGAGGGGACGGAAGACCACCGCCGCCGGTGGAAAAAGCCCATCGCGACCGGTCTGCAGCACCCGCAGCAGCTCCAGCTTTGCGTCGTAGTCCGCCCAGAACCGACGGGCCTCCTGCCGGTTCTCGTCCAGCAGGGCACCCAGGTCCTGAAAGCTTCGGTCGAAGGAGTCGGCCCGACTGCTCGGGTTGGGGGCATGCCACGAGGCGGTCAGGATCGCTCCCTGGGCGGCCTGTTCGAGCAGTCCGTCCAACGGGGGAATGGCGAACTCGAACTGCTCGCCCTTCTCGACCTCTTCCAAGTCGAACCCGACGACGGCCACCCGCTCGGGTTCGAGCAACATGATGGGGTCGGCGTAGGACTGACTGGAAGCGTTGATCTGTTGCCCGACCCCGAACTTCCCTTCCGCCTGCCAGGTGTCCAGTGCGCCGGCCAGGCAGCGTGCGCTCGCGGTGGCGTCGGGATCGACGAGCGGCGTAGTGGGAACGCATTCGCGGTCGTCGTACGGCGCGCGCGGAAAGCCTCGCGTCTCGGAGGCGCCGCTGGGGAGAGTGGCCGGTGCGCCGGCCTCCGAGGGTGGGTCGGGCGTAGCCCGAGGCCCAGCAGGCGCCGCGACCCCGAGCATCAGCAGCCCAGCCAGGATTGCTGCACGAATCGCGAAGTGACGCACGCCATCAGTGTGACAGGGCGGGCGAACGTTCAGGACCGATCCGCTTCCTCCCGGGGGTGGGATCCCCTAGCGCACACGCCGCCGAGGAGACGGGCCCACCCCCCGGTTGTGCGTCCGATCTCAGTCCTTCTATGGTTCCCCGGCGTGGCGACGCAATGTCGTCGTGTCGACATTGTCTGATGGGGGAACACCCACAGATCGAGGAGATGCACATGAGTGGCGGACCGTACTCAAGCTTCGGATCAAGCAGCGCCCCGGACATGCCTCCTCGGATGATCCCTAAGCCGCAACCCGAACCAGCCCACACCGAGGTGACCGAGCCGCTGCCCTTCCGGGTGCGACCACCGATGCCGGAGGCCGTCGCGGAGCCGACGCCCCACCTTGATGAGGTTGCTGCCCCCGAGCGTCCGCTG
>CBDTZB010000667.1:0-1754 GCA_965364795.1 uncultured Nocardioides sp. | reverse complement strand
TCGGCGCCGAGGACGTGGTGCTCGAAGTCGGACCCGGTCTGGGCTCCCTCACCCTCGAGCTGCTGGGCGTCGTGGACCGAGTCGTGGCCATCGAACTCGATGAGCGACTCGCTGGGTTGTTGCCAGAAACGATCGCGGAGTTCGCTCCTGATCACGCCGACCGCCTTGAGGTGGTGACTGCGGACGCCCTGCGCGTGACCTCGGTGCCAGGACCCGGGCCGACGGCGCTGGTGGCGAATCTCCCCTACAACGTCTCCGTGCCGGTGCTGCTACACCTGATGGCGCTCCTGCCGAGTCTCGAACGTGGGCTGGTGATGGTGCAGGCGGAGGTCGCTGACCGACTCGCTGCCAAACCCGGCTCCAAGGTGTACGGCGTCCCCTCGGTCAAGGCGGCCTGGTACGCCGACGTACGCCGCGCTGGAGCCATCGGCCGCAACGTCTTCTGGCCCGCACCCCAAGTCGACTCGGGACTGGTGGCGTGGACGCACCGTCCGCCACCGGTGACCGAGGTTCCACGGGAGAGCGTCTTCGCGGTGATCGACGCCGCTTTCGCCCAGCGCCGTAAAGGTCTGCGGGGCGCTCTGAGAGAGTTGGCCGGGTCCACCGAGGCCGCCCAGTCAGCGCTGGAGCGGGCCGGGCTCGATCCGTTGGCTCGGGGAGAGTCGCTGGGGATCGAGGCGTTCGTCCGGATTGCGGAGGAACTGCACGTCGACCTATCTGGAAGGGAGAGAGACCGATGATGAGTCGTTCGATACACACGATTCGAGTCCGGGCGGCAGCCAAGATCAACCTGCACCTGGGCGTGGGCGCACCGCGACCCGACGGTTTCCATCCCCTCACCACCGTCTATCAGGCGGTCGGTCTCTGCGACGACCTCACCGCGACCGAGGCCGACGGCGAATGGTCCGTCGGCGTGGTTGCGGCTGACTGGATCGACGAGGCCACCGTGCCGTTGACCGGCGGCAACATCGTGGACACCGCCGCTCGCTTGTTGGCGGCCCACCACGGCCGTGCGGCCGCGGGCCGGGTCGAGATCGACAAGTCCATCCCGGTGGCCGGTGGCCTGGCGGGTGGCTCCGCTGACGCCGCGGCCGCCCTGGTCGCCCTCGACCGTCTCTGGGGGGTGCAGACCAGCGATGAGGACCTGCTGAGGTTGGGAGCCGAGTTGGGCAGCGACGTACCGTTCGCGCTGCTGGGTGGCACCGCCCTGGGCACCGGTCGCGGCGAGATCGTCGAACCGGTGACCGATCGTGGCACCTGGTGGTGGGTGATCGTCCCGGACTCCGAGGGTCTGTCCACCCCGGAGGTCTACCGCCACTTCGATCGGCTGTTCCCCGACGCGCCCGCCGTGCCACCGCGGGCGACCGAACTGCTGAAAGCTGTCGCCGCTGGCGACCCCTACGCCTTGGGTCCGTTGCTCTACAACGACCTGCAACCCGCCGCCCTCGACCTACGTCCGGCGCTCGAGGAGTTGATCGCAAGGGGCCAGGATCTGGGCGCCTTGCGCGGCCTCGTGTCCGGCTCGGGTCCGACGGTGGTGTTCCTGTGTGAGTCGGCCGACGCTGCCCGCGAGGTGGCGGGCGGTCTCCAGGCCGATGGGCGCCCTGTCGTCCTGGTGGCCAACGGTGCCGTCGCCGGCGCACACGTCGTGATCTGAAAGTTGAACCGAGTGGAGAACTCATGTCGAACCTGCTGAACCTCGAACGCGTGTCCAAGTCCTACGGCGTCCGCCCCCTGCTGACCGATGTGTCCCT
>CBDTZB010000666.1:0-1758 GCA_965364795.1 uncultured Nocardioides sp. | reverse complement strand
ACGACGTCTATGCCCCGTCCACGACGTTGCGTGAGTCGGTCATCCTGCGCGACACGACCTGCGTGTTCCCCTACTGCCGCAGGGCGGCCAGGACCTGCGATCTGGACCACATCTGCCCCTTCCGAGAATCCGGAACGACGTGCGAGTGCAATCTGGCTCCGTTGTGTCGACATCACCACCAACTCAAAACCCACGCCGGCTGGCGTTACCGGATGGTCGAACCATCGGTCTACCGGTGGGACGACCCCCACGGGCAACACTTCGTGAGAACCCGGGACGGCACCATCGACCTCACCGTCACCGAACCGGAGAAACCCCGAAGCGCAGCGTGATACGGCGGGTGGCCCTTCGGGGCTGCTGCGACAGAAGAAACGCACGGTGTCATTGGAGTTGACACCTGATCGGGGCACCCTCCCCGACCCTCGCCACCGCCAGATGCTCGGGGTAGGTTCCATACGGCGCGAGTGCGCCTATGGGAGGTAATTGTGCAGCAGAACGTGACAGTCGTGGTCCTCGCCGCCGGTGGCGGAACCCGGATGAAGTCGAAGACCATGAAGGTCCTCCACGAGGTCGGTGGAGTGTCGATGATTGGGCACGTCCTGCGTGCCGTCGAGGTGCTCGAACCCCGACGCGTCGTGGCTGTGGTCGGCCACCAGCGCGAACAGGTGGGCGCACACATCCAAGACCGCATGCCTGCCGCGCTCCTCGCGGTTCAGGAGGAACAGCTCGGCACCGGACACGCCGTGCGCATCGCCATGGAGGCGTTGGCGGCAGTCCCCGAGGGTGCCGTTGACGGCACCGTCATCGTCGCCACCGGCGACACACCCCTCCTGCGCGGAGAATCCCTCAAAGCCTTCGCTGCCGAGCACGAAGCGGCCCAGCACGCGGTCAGCGTGCTCAGTGCCGCTGTGGCCGACCCCTTCGGCTACGGCCGCATCCTCCGCAACGCCGAGGGCGACGTCGAAGCGATCGTGGAGGAGAAGGACGCTACCCGCGAGCAACGAGCGATCGCCGAGATCAACTCGGGCATCATCGCGTTCGACGTTGGCTTCCTGCTTCAGGCGCTCAGCAAGATCGGCAACGACAACCAGAAAGGTGAGTACTACCTCACCGACACGGTTCAGATCGCCCGCGACGCCGGCCTCACCGTCGGGGCCTTCCCTCTCGATGACCCCTGGCAGACCGAAGGTGCTAACGACCGCTCCGAACTCGCCCTGCTCGGCCAGGAACTGAACCGCCGCATCGTCGTGGACTGGATGAAGGCCGGCGTGTCCGTCATGGACCCCGCCACCACCTGGATCGACGCCGACGTCGTCCTCTCCCAAGACGTCACCATCCTCCCCGGCGTCCAACTCCTCGGCGCCACCGTGATCGGTGAGGACGCGGTCATCGGACCGGACACCACGCTGAAGGACTGCGAGGTCGGCAGTGGCGCTCGCGTGATTCGCACCCACGGCGAGCTGGCCGTGGTCGGCGACGAAGCCATTGTCGGCCCCTTCTCCTACCTGCGCCCCGGCACCCGGCTCGGCATCAAGGGCAAGATCGGCGCCTTCGTCGAGACCAAGAACGCCAAGATCGGTGACGGCGCCAAGGTGCCGCACCTGTCCTACGTCGGCGACGCCGAGATCGGCGAGGGCACCAACATCGGCGCCGGCACGATCTTCGCCAACTACGACGGGGTGAACAAACACCAAACGGTGATCGGCCGCCACGCTCGGACCGCCTCTAACAACACCTTCGTCGCACCGGTCACCATCG
>CBDTZB010000665.1:0-1760 GCA_965364795.1 uncultured Nocardioides sp. | reverse complement strand
GGACGAGAAAGTTTCTTCGGCCAAGCATGAGTTTCACCGGCCGGCCGGTGAAACTGGCGCACCACACCAACCCCACCAACCTCAACGACCACACCGGCAGGCACCCAGAGCTGCGGCGGCGTTGTCCATCGCGGTTCGCGCATCGGGCTCATCGACCTTGACGATCCGGTCGGCCATCAGGGCGAAGAGCATCAGGTTGCCGTCGCGGTCAGCGGCGACGCCAGCGAGGGACGTCACCCCGGTGAGGGTCCCGGTCTTGGCCCGCACCCGACCCCGACCCTCGGAGGCTCCCTCGGAGAAGCGGTTCGTCAGCGATCCGGTGAACCCAGCGACGGGGAGTCCCGCGATCACCGATCGCAACTGGGGCAGATCGGGCCGGGTCCCCAGCGCGAGTACGTCGATCAGGGTCTTGGGCGCCAGACGGTTCTTCCGGGATAGCCCACTGCCGTCGTACAGCACCTCGGCAGAGCCGAAGGTGATCCCCTGCTCTCCAAGCAGTGAGAGCACGCCCTCACGTCCGCCTTCAAAGCTGCCGTCACCGCTGACCGTAAGGCCGATGTGGCGCAGCAACACCTCGACGGCTTCGTTGTCGCTGACGTCCAGGATGCGCTCGACGATCTGGGAGACGGGCGGGCTGGACACCGACGCCAACGGAGCCGAACCGACCTGAGGCGCCGGCCCCGGTTCGGGGACGCCGATCACCTCGACGCCGGCGTTGCTCAACGCACCGCTGAAGACCGTCGCCGCGACGAGCGGCGGGTCCTCCACCCGACCGATGCCGACCGCCGGGCGACCCTCGTCGACCCACAGGGCACCGATGCGTGAAACCTCGCCGTCGGGGATGTAGTCGGGCTCCCAGGCCGGACTACCCTCCGGCCCGGTGAAGAGGCCGTCGTCATAGGTCACCACGACTCGACGTCGGCCTTGGGCCAGCAGCGCCCTGGCGGTCTCCTGGGCGAGGGTCACCACGTCGGCGCGGATGGGGTACGACGGCTCGTCAGGATCGACACCCGCTGGCTGGCTGGCCAGGAACGGGTCCCCTCCGCCGACCAGGACGATTCGTCGTCCCCGACCTGGGACCACCGTCGTCTGGAACGTGTGGTCGGGACCGAGGGCGAGCAGGGCCGCAGTACTCGTCACGATTTTGGTGGTGGAGGCCGGAATCGCCACGCCACCTGCGCCGGACCGGGAGGTGTAGACCGGATCGGCCCCGATCGGCGCCACCGCGGACAGGACGTGACCGCCCAGGTCGGGGTCGGCCAACTGCGGGACCAGCGCCTGCCGGACGGCGCGTTTGCTCAGCGGGTAAGCCTGGACCGGAATCGGATCCGCTACCTGTCGCGGATCGACGAGCGACGGCAGACTCAGTTCGGGCGGCGGAGCGATCGTGGTCGGTTCGATCGGGCCAGCCACCTCGCGCGGCCCGAATACCGCTTCTAAGGCATCACCGGTCAGGTCGTCGGCTAGGTCGTATCGCCAGATCGCCGCGCCACCCGCAATCAGGGTCAGAACGACGATGAGGCGGACGGCTAACTTTGCCGAACTTCCCACTTTTCCCTCCCGGTGCACGTGCCAAGTCGGCATGCGGGAGACTAGCCTGCGGCCTGTGATGGGTCGTTGCCCATACAGGACCGCCGACCGGGCGGTCTGACTGTGATGATCGCGGAGGCTGATGTGCTGGAGTTCGACGTACTGGTGGAGATCCCCAAGGGTGAACGCAACAAGTACGAGGTGGACCACGAGAGCGGGCGCATGCGCCT
>CBDTZB010000664.1:0-1761 GCA_965364795.1 uncultured Nocardioides sp. | reverse complement strand
CGCTTGATCAGGTGTGTGGTCGGCCGGTTCATGCGGCACCTCCCAGGATGACGTCGGACATGGTTTCCATGATTTCTCCTGGCTCGCCGGAGGCCACAACGCGGCCTCCAGTCATAACGGCGGCGTAGTCCGAGACCCGCAGGGCAGTGCGGGCGAACTGTTCGATGCAGAGGATCGAGACTCCGCTGGCCGCGATCTGGCCGACGGTGTCGTAGAGCTCCTCGACGATGAGGGGCGCCAACCCCATCGAGAGCTCATCTAGGAGGAGCAGCGCAGGGTCGGAGGCCAGGGCCCGCGACATGGCCAGCATCTGCTGCTCGCCACCGGACATCGTGCCGGCCAGTTGTTTGCGGCGTTCGAGCAGGCGTGGGAAGTAGGTGAAGGCGGTCTCGAGGACCGCTTCAGCCGAGACCCCGGCGTAGGACATGAGTTGGAGGTTCTCCTCCACCGTCAGGTTCGGGAAGACCGAGCGTCCCTCAGGGACGGTGCACAACCCGAGACGGGCAAGCTCCTCGGGCGAGGCGTTCTTGACGTTGACGCCACCGAGGTGGATGTCGCCGGAGGTCTGCTTCTTCTGGCCGCTGATGACCGAGACCAGCGTGGACTTGCCACCACCGTTGGGTCCGAGCAGGGCCATCACCGCACCCTTCGGCACGGCCAGGTTCACCCCGCGCAGGACCTCGATGCGGCCGTAGGCGGCGTGGATGTCTACCACTTCCAGGATCGGAATACTCATGCGGTGGTCGCCCCCTCGCTGGCAGGGACAGCGGGTATGTCGACCAGGGTTCTCTCGGCGGCAGGCTCGCCGTCCTCTTCGTCCTCGGCGGAGTAGCCGAGGTAAGCCTTCTGAACCCGGGAGTTGGCCCGGATATCGGCAGGCTTGCCGGAGGCGATGATGGAACCGAAGTCGAGGACGTGGATGTCGTCGCAGACGCTCATCACCAGGTCCATGTCGTGCTCGACCATGACGATGGCCTTGCCTTCACCGGCGAGGGTGCGCAGCAGGTCACCGAAGTCATCGGTCTCGGACTCATCGAGTCCCGAGGAGGGTTCGTCGAGCAGGAGGATTTTGGGGTCCCCGGCCAGGCAGCGGGCCAACTCCAGGAGTCGCGCCGTGCCGGTGGGGATGGAGTCGGCGCGGTCATCGGCGTACTCCGCGATGCCCACCCGCTCCAGCAGGGCCTCGATATCGGACTTGACCGGGGAGATCAGGCCTCGCACCCCACGGTGGATATCGAGGGCGACGCGGACGTTCTCCTTCACCGAGAGCGATCCGAAGGCCTCCAGGCGCTGGAAGGTGCGAGCCATCCCCCTCCGCGAGCGACGGTGGACCGGCATCCGAGTGATGTCGCGGCCGTTGAATCGGACCGACCCCTTGGTGGGTTTCTGCAGTCCGGTGATGACGTTGAAGCAGGTGGTTTTGCCGGCTCCGTTGGGGCCGATGAGTCCGGTGACCACACCGGCCTCGGCTTCGAAGACCGCTTCGTTCACCGCGGTCACACCGCCGAACTGGACCACGACGTGATCAACCTCGAGCAGAGCCATCCGGGTTCACCTCTTTCACGTAAGTCGGGGCACCGGGTTCGGCGCTCACCGGACCCACCGCCACCAGTTCGCCAGTGTCGTGGTTGTGGCCTGCGCTGTGGGCGTCTTCGGCAGAAACGGTGACTACCGTCTTGCGCTGGATGCCGCCGAGGCCCGGGATCGCTGGCAACTTGTCGGCGAGGAGGGGTGCCCCTCGGTCGCGCAAGCGATGGCCCA
>CBDTZB010000663.1:0-1768 GCA_965364795.1 uncultured Nocardioides sp. | reverse complement strand
GCGAGTCCGAGGAGTAGATCGGCGCGGTGCAGCCCTCGACGTAGTGCACGTAGGCACCCTCGTCGACGATGATCAGCGTGCGCTCGAACTGACCCATGTTCTCGGTGTTGATCCGGAAGTAGGCCTGCAGCGGAATGTCCACGTGGACGCCGGGCGGCACGTAGACGAACGAGCCACCGGACCACACCGAGGTGTTGAGCGCGGCGAACTTGTTGTCACCGACCGGGATGACGGTGCCGAAGTACTCCTGGAACATCTCCGGGTGCTCCTTCAACGCCGTGTCGGTGTCGAGGAAGAGGACGCCCTGCTCCTCAAGGTCTTCACGGATCGAGTGGTAGACGACCTCGGATTCGTACTGCGCGGCGACACCGGAGACCAGACGCTGCTTCTCAGCCTCGGGGATGCCGAGCTTGTCGTAGGTGTTCTTGATGTCCTCGGGCAGGTCGTCCCAGGTCTGAGCCTGCTTCTCCGAGGAGCGAACGAAGTACTTGATGTTGTCGAAGTGGATCCCCGACAGGTCCGAGCCCCAGTTGGGCATGGGCTTCCGGTCGAAGAGCTTCAGGCCCTTCAGGCGCAGGTCGAGCATCCACTGCGGCTCGCTCTTGAGCGAGGAGATGTTGCGAACGACCTCTTCGCTGAGGCCGCGCTGGGCGTTGGCGCCGGCGTCGTTAGCGTCGGACCAGCCGAACTCGTAGCTTCCGATGCCCTGTAGTTCGGGGTTCAGTTCTTCGATGGAGGTCATGAGCGGACACTCTCCTTGTTGTTGGGCTGCTCGGCGGATCGGGTGGTCGAAAGGTTCTGCGGGATGTTGGGAATGCTGGTGGTGCACACACCGTCACCGTGGGCGATGGTGGCAAGACGTTGAACGTGCCGGCCAAGAACGCGGCCGATGGCCTCGGTCTCGGCCTCGCAAAGCTGTGGGAATTCGTGGGCCACGTGGGAGACCGGGCAGTGCTGCTGGCACAACTGCTCCCCCATGGGTTGTTCGCGGACTGCGGCGGCGTAGCCCTCGGCGGTGAAGATCTCCGCGAGCACTTCGGCCGGACTGGCCTCGGGTCGGTCGGCCTGCACCGCATCGAACCGTTCTTCTACAAAAGCCACGCGGCGCTCGGCGAATTCCCGGACGGCCGCATCTCCGCCGGTTTCGGCGAGGAAGCGAAGGGCTTGGACGGCCAAGTCGTCGTACTGCTGAGCGAAGCCTTCACGACCATGCTCGGTCAGCGCGAACACCTTGGCCGGTCGTCCACGACCCCGAGAGACGGACGTGCGGGGCTCTCGAGCCTCCACCTCACCCTCGTCGACGAGGTGATCGAGGTGGCGACGTACGGCGGCGGGAGTGAGATCGAGCCGCTCGGCAAGGGCCACGGCGGTCGAGGGACCCTCAACGAGGATCGACTGCACGACGCGCTGACGCGTCGGCTGGTCGTGGCCCTTGGGGGCCTCCTCGATTAATTCCACAACACTAGTGTGCCGTTAATGGGTGGCGTGATTCAAGTAAGGCCAACCTCACTCGCTCGGCCTCACCTGGCTCCGCGTGTGGCGCAGCCAGATAAGCCCGGCAATTGGGAGCAGTAGCGGGACGTAGCCATAGCCCTGGCCGAAGTAGGACCAGACGGTTTTGTCGGGGAACAGCGCGTCGTCGAGGTAGCTCAGCGATCCCACGACCAGGACGCCGAGCAGTTCGATCGTCACCGCGGCACCGGCGAGTCGCCAACCTCGGTCCCCGCCCATGACAAGAGCGGCGGTGGCGACGAAGTACAGGACCGCG
>CBDTZB010000662.1:0-1771 GCA_965364795.1 uncultured Nocardioides sp. | reverse complement strand
ATTGTGACCCCACGCGGAGCGGTTGGCAAAGCGAACGCGTCCGCGGAAGATGTCAAGGCTGGTGAGACAGTCGGGTTCAGGCGGTCTGTATGAGGGCCTCCTTTGAGGGTTCGTTGATCCACGCTGCTGTGGGCAGTTTCGGTGCCTGGGGACGGGCATGGGTGAAGCGTTCAGGGTTCGCTTCGTAGGCGGCGTCCAGGGTGACCTGACGTTGGGCACGGACCTGGGTTGCGGTGCCGTGATGGACCGACGCTGGGGTATGCAGCCCGATACCGGAATGACGGTGCTCGTGGTTGTAGTAAGAGAGGAAGCTCTCGCAGAACGCCCGCGCATCTTGGATCGACCCAAAGTTGGTCGGGAACACCGGGGCGTACTTCAAGGTCTTGAACGCAGCCTCGCTGTAGGGGTTGTCATTCGACACGTGCGGGCGGGAGTGCGACCGGTCGACACCTAAGTCGAGGAGCAGCTGGGCGACGGGTTTCGAGGTCATCGAGGTCCCCCGGTCGGCGTGGATCGCCTCGGGGATCCCGTGGACACCCATCGCATGCTCGAGCATCGTTTTGGCGATCTCGGCATCCTCACGCGCAGCGATGGTCCAGGCCACGATGTAGCGGGAGTAGATGTCGATCACGACGTAGAGGTCGTAGTAGACCCCGCGGGTTGGGGAGCGGAGTTTCGTGATGTCCCACGACCAGATCTGCCCGGGTTTTGTGGCCAATAGTTCGGGTTTCTTCCGTGGCGGATGGGTCGCTTGCCGTCGTCGTTCACCAGCGAGACGGTTCTCCCGCAGGATCCGGTGCATCGTGGACATCGAGCACAGGTAGGTGCCCTCGTCCAGCAGCGTCGCCCACGCCTGAGCGACGGCCTTGTCCGCGAACCTCGGCTCGGTCAGCACATCGAGGACCCGTTGGCGCTCTTGGTGGGTCAGCGCGTTCGGTGGTGTTGGGCGCGGCGCCCGCACCGGTGCGGGTTCGGGTCCGAACGGCACCCCAGCACGGCGTCGGGCTTCTTTCTCGGCGCGGTAGTGACTGGCCCGTGAGCGGCCCAACAGTGCGCACGCCGCCGCGACGCTCATCAGTGCTGCCAGTTCGGTGAGGATCGGGATGATCACTTCTTCGACCGCTTGTCGGTCACCGGGGGCTCCGCGCTCTCGGAGAGCGTCTCCAAGAGCGCGTGTGCTTTTCCCATCAGGTCCAACGCCGCCTTGTGCTTGACGAGGTCAGCCTCGGCCTTCACAGCACGAGCACGCAACTGCTCGATCTCCCTGTCGCGCTGCTTGTCGCGTCGGTCCTTGCTCGCTGGTCCCAGACCCGCGGCCGCTCCGGCCTGGGCGGCCTTGCGCCACTCGATGATGTGGGAGGAATACAAGCCCTCGCGACGCAGGATCGACCCCCGCACACCACGATCCGCTGCGTCGTACTCCGCCAGAATCTGTGCCTTGTACTCGGCGGAGAATCTACGCCTCTTCGGTCGATCAGCTCTAGGTCCCATGGACCCATCATCGGTGCCCACATCAGCCGTCGTCATCGTCATGCTGCTCATCTCGCTTCTCACCCCGTGCAAGGGAAGGAACTCAGTGAAGATGTCTCACTCAACCCTGACGCACAGGGATGCCCGGGTTTGGGGCTGAAGCAGGCTCCGGTCGAGCCGGCAGAGACGCGTCCGCATCGCCGAACAGCATGTCATCTTGGGACATGCCGCCATCCTAGGCGCTTGGCAGCGTTACGAATGTGCGGGCCGTTACGTCGTCCGCGAAGGAGTTCGCCTCAGT
>CBDTZB010000661.1:0-1773 GCA_965364795.1 uncultured Nocardioides sp. | reverse complement strand
TTCGCGCTTGACCGGCGCATCGGCGTCGCCACCGGCCCCGTCGTGGCCGGCGTCATCGGGCGAAGTAGGTTCGCCTACGACATGTGGGGGGATACCGTGAACATGGCGAGTCGCATGGAATCCACGGGGACCGCGGGGGCCATCCAGGTCAGCCAGCCGGCCTACGAAAGGCTTCGAGGAGATTTTCGATTCCAACGACGAGAACACGTCATGGTCAAGGGAAAAGGTGAGGTCACCGCGTACATCCTGCTCGGCGAAAAAAGCGACACAACGGCGACGGAGGCAACGCAATCGTGAAAGCCGAGTTGCCTCGCCGGATCCTGGTAGCGACCGACGGGTCGGCTACCGCGAACGAGGCCGTCGAGTGGGCAGCTGCGCTGGCCTCCCAGAGTGATGCGGAGCTGGTTCTGGTGCGGGTGCTGTCCCCCGACGCCGCGCCGGAGGCAGGCACTGCAGAAGAGGTCGAACTCGATCTCGCTCAACTCGCCATGAGGTCCGCTGGACCCAGGGGAATGGCCCGCGTCCTGGTCGACGACGATCCTGCGCGAGCAATCGTGCGCGTTGCGGTGGAGGGAGAGTCGGATCTAGTCGTGGTCGGAAGCGCCGGCATGACCGCGCGCAAGAAGTTCTTGCTGGGCAACGTCCCCAACAGGGTTTCGCACCTGTGCCCCTTCAGCGTGGTCATCCTCAAGACCGGCAAGGAAACCCCCACGCCGAACGAGGAGGCAGGGTCTGGGCTCAGCGACAGTGCGCAGGTCAAGCCGTACCTCACCGCCCGGGCGAAAGACCTGATCCGCATCGCCAGGAAGCACCGGCTCAACGAGGCCCCGCGCGGAGGGCCCGGGGACGCCGAGGCACGACGGAGCTTCGCTGAGCACCTTCGTGTCGCACTTGACGAGATGGGACCAGCCTTCGCGAAGATCGGGCAGGCGCTTTCTACACGACCGGACCTGCTTCCCCCTGAGATCATCGAGGAACTGGCCACGCTGCAAGACCATGTCTCGCCCCTCACAGAAGCGCAGGTGGTCGGCGTCTTGGAAACCGAGTTGGGCGTGCCTTGGGAGGACGTCTTCGAGAGCATCGACCCGCAACCTCTCGCCGCAGGCACCATCGCCCAGGTCCACCGCGGAAGCCTTGCCACTGGAGAACGTGTGGTCGTCAAGGTCCAGCGACCAAATGCCAGGGTTGATATTGAGCAGGACCTGGAGTTGCTCAGTGCCTTCGCATGTAAGGCGGAGAAGCGGGCGGGGATCACCCAGCTTGTCGACGTGGCTGGTGTCGTGGATCACCTGTCGACCTCCTTGGTCCGCGAGTTGGACTTCCGGGCCGAGGCAGCAAGTCTTACCCGAATGCACGATGTGCTCCAGACCTTTCCGCGGCTCGGAGTTCCCAAGCTCTACGCAGAACTCTCGACGAGCCGCGTGCTGGTGATGGAGGAAATCGAGGGTCTGGCCATCGACGCCGTCCCGGTTGGAGCTGCGCGGACCGAGGCGGCCCGGCAGCTTCTCGAGAGTTACTTCCATCAGGTGATCGGGGTGGGTTTCTTCCATGCCGATCCGCATCCGGGGAACTTTGTCTGGCGCGATGACCGGTTGTACTTCCTCGACCTCGGCATGGTCGGGGAGGTCGACGCAGGCACACGCGAATTGCTCTCGTTGCTGCTGTTCGCGCTATGGCGCAACGATCCCGGCCTCCTCGCCGACGTGGCATTGATGCTCGCCGGCGGCGGACCGCCGGCAGGGCCGGGTTTCGAGAAGGAGCTGGGCGAACTGC
>CBDTZB010000660.1:0-1778 GCA_965364795.1 uncultured Nocardioides sp. | reverse complement strand
TCGAAGTTGTCGAAGGACGCGCGCGGGTCGAGTTGCTCGGTGAAGTCACTGCCGAAGGGGCTGTTGGGGTCGTTGAGGTCGAAGGCGAAGAACTTGCCGTTCGCCGTTCCCTGACCTTGGTACATCACGCTGTCGACCAGGATCAGTTCAAGGGGGCCCGGGGCGTTGGGGACGCTCATCGACATCTGCATCGCGATCGGGTTCTTGGTGAAGTCGATGGCCCCGGTGCCCTTGACGGCGAACTGGCCGCCGGTTTTGAGGGTCATCGTGGCGGTGGTCGCCTGCTCGAAAGAGTCACGGAACAGCGCGACGAAGTCCTCCTCGTCAACCTTGTCTCCCTTCTCCTGAGCCGAGGGAGAGGGAGTGGGCTCCGCCTCCTCGGCGTCCTCGGACGGCTTCGGCGTCGCCTCACTGGAGAGGTCGCTGGACGTGATCCGCTTCGGCTCCTCGGAGTTGCAGGCGCCCAACGCGGTCAGGGACAGGACGATGGCGCCAGCGGTCGCGGCGCGGCGTACGGAAGGGATGCGCATGGCATCGACTCTATCTCGGCGCTCGGAGGGTTTCGAAGACCTCTTTGGTGACCGTGGCGGTGCCGCACAGCACGTCGTGCAGGCCGCGTCCGTCGGGTCGGAAGACCAGAGCCGGGATGACCAGTGCGATCAGCGCCTGTCGGGCCAGCAGCGTCAGGGGGTTGAACAACCCACCGGCGGTCCCCCGTGCTGAGACCACGCGCAGACCGGTGAGGAGTTTTCCGAACGATCCACCGGCGAGCCAGGTGAAGATCGCGGCCTCGAGGATGAAGACGCCCAGGACGTAGAACCGCTCCGCCCCCCGAGCGTCGGTGTAGGTCTCCGCGCCGAAGATGGCCACGACCACCAGGATCGAGGCGATCCAGTCCACGAACAGCGCCAGGAAACGCCGGCGCCACGAAGCGGTCTCAAAGGGTAGGTCGGCCACGGACTCGAGGTTATCTGTCCCCCAGAATGTGTCCCGCATGCGGAGGTTGTTTACCTCACTGAAACAATTTGGATACGGTCGAGAAACTGCCCGTTCGTAGGGTCACGTTTAGTTCGCCAGTCGCAACGTCGCGTCTGGTCCCACTCACAGGCTTTTTTGCGGTCGGCCCAGCAGGCCAACCAAGGAGGAATGAATGTTTCAGAACAGCGACGAGCTGCTGAAGTACATCAAGGATGAAGGCGTCTCAATGGTGGACGTCCGCTTCTGCGATCTGCCCGGCGTTATGCAGCACTTCACCATTCCGGTCTCGTCGTTCGACCAGAGCGTCTTCGAAGACGGTCTGGGCTTCGACGGTTCCTCCATCCGTGGCTTCCAGGCGATCCACGAGTCGGACATGCAGTTGTTCCCCGACGTCACCACTGCGTGGATCGACCCCTTCCGCATCGCCAAGACCCTCGTGGTCAACTTCTTCATCCACGACCCGCTGACCGGTGAGCCCTACTCCCGCGACCCGCGCAACATCGCCAAGAAGGCCATGGCCTACCTCGCCACCACCGGCGTCGGCGACCAGGCGTTCTTCGCCCCCGAAGCCGAGTTCTACGTCTTCGACAACGTGCGCTTCGAGACCAAGGCGAACACCGGCTTCTACGAGATCAACTCGACTGCGGGCGCCTGGAACACCGGCGACTCCTTCGAGAACGACAACCGTGGCTACAAGGTCGCTTACAAGGGCGGCTACTTCCCCGTCGCGCCGACCGACCACTTCGGTGAGCTGCGCGACGAGATGGTCATCGAGCTCGAAAAGTCTGGGCTGCACGTCG
>CBDTZB010000659.1:0-1778 GCA_965364795.1 uncultured Nocardioides sp. | reverse complement strand
GTTGTCCATGAACTCCCAGTTGACCATCATCACCGGCGCGTAGTCGCAGGCCGCGTTGCACTCGATGTGCTCGAGCGAGACCGTGGCCTGGTCGCCGGCGCGTCCTTCAGCCGTCTCGTCGTTGCCGACGTCGAGGTGACCCTTGAGACGCTCGAGGATCAGGTCACCACCCATCACCGCGCACAGGGTGTTGGTGCAGACCCCGACGTGATAGTCGCCGACGGGCTTGCGCTTGTACATCGTGTAGAAGGTCGCCACGCCGCTGACCTCAGCGGCGGTGATGTTCAGGATCTGCGCGCAGACCTCGATGCCCTCCGGCGTCACCTTGCCCTGGGCCGATTGGACCAGGTGCAGCATCGGCAGGAGGCCGGAGCGCGGCTGAGGGTACCGAGCCGCGATCTCGCGCAGTTCGGTAAGCGTCTTCTCGCTGAGGGTCGATTCGACCTCAGCGGGAACGGAGTTGGGGGCCGAGGTCATCTGTCGACTCCTCCCATCACGGGGTCGATCGAGGCGATCGCGACGATGACGTCGGCGACGAGGCCGCCTTCGGACATCACGCTGGTCGCTTGGAGGTTGGTGAAGGACGGGTCCCGGAAATGGGCGCGGAACGGGCGGGTGCCGCCGTCGGAGACGACGTGGGCGCCGAGCTCCCCACGGGGGGACTCCACGGGGACATAGGCCTGACCAGCCGGAACCCGGAAGCCTTCAGTGACGAGCTTGAAGTGGTGGATCAGGGCTTCCATCGACTCACCCATGATGTGGCGGATGTGGTCGGCGGAGTTGCCCATCCCGTCGCTGCCGATCGACAGCTGGCTGGGCCACGCGATCTTCTTGTCAGCGACCATGACCGGCGCTCCCTCGAGGCCCGCGAGGCGGGCGGCCGCCTGCTCGATGATGCGCAACGACTCATACATCTCGTTCAGGCGGATCCGGAAGCGACCGTAGGAGTCGCAGGTGTCCCAGGTCTGGACGTCGAAGTCGTAGTCCTCATAACCGCAGTACGGCTCGGTCTTGCGCAGGTCCCAGGCCAGGCCGGTGGCACGCAGGGGTGGCCCGGTGAGACCGAGAGCCATGCAGCCCTCGAGTTCGAGGTGGCCCACACCCTCCAGACGCGCCTTGAAGATCGGGTTGGCGTTGCACAGGGCGGCGTACTCGGGCAGGCGCTTGCGCATCAGAGCCACGAAACCGCTGATCTCCTCCAGTGCTCCCGGGGGGAGGTCCTGGGCGACACCACCGGGACGGATGAACGCGTGGTTCATCCGCAGACCGGTGATGAGTTCGAACAGATCGAGGACCAACTCGCGCTCGCGGAAACCGATCGTCATCACGGTCAACGCGCCGATCTCCATGCCGCCGGTGGCGATAGCCACGAGGTGCGAGGAGAGACGGTTGAGTTCCATGAGTAGGACCCGCATGACCGAGGCCTTCTCGGGGATGTCGTCCTCGATGTCGAGCAGCCGCTCCACGCCCAGGGCGTAGGTCGCTTCGTTGAAGAAGGGGCTGAGGTAGTCCATCCGGGTGCAGAAGGTGGTGCCCTGCACCCAGGTGCGGAACTCCATGTTCTTCTCGATGCCGGTGTGGAGGTAGCCGATGCCACAGCGAGCCTCGGTGACCGTTTCCCCGTCGAGTTCGAGGATCAGGCGCAGCACGCCGTGGGTCGAGGGGTGCTGGGGACCCATGTTGACGACGATGCGTTCGTCGCCCTCTTCGGCGAGGCCTTCGAGGATCTGGTCCCAGTCCTGACCGGAGACGGTGAAGACCCGTCCCTCGGACGTCTC
>CBDTZB010000658.1:0-1789 GCA_965364795.1 uncultured Nocardioides sp. | reverse complement strand
GCGGTGTCGAAGAAGCCTGGGCCGGCGCTGGTGGCGGTGAGTAGCACGCGCTCCCGCCCCTCAGTCGGGTAGTACGCCGATCCGTCGGCGTGGGTGACTAGTCGAAGGTCACGCAGTCCGAGTTGTCCGAACGCCCCGGCCCGCACTCCGGCGATCACTCCATCGGAGGCTGAGGTCAGGCCCGCTAGCCAGGTCTCGTCCCGGGGGTCGACCGGGGTGTCGAGGTCGCGGGTGAGGTCGACCCGACCGCGCAGCACCCAGGTGCCCTCGAGACTCCACACGCCGAGGTGTCCGCCGGTCAGGGTGAGCCCCATCGCGGTCGGCTGCTGCTGGGGCTTGCCGCTGCGGCGACTGCGTAGTTGCGTGATTGCGCCCGCGACGGTCACGTCGAGACCGAAGTTGCCGTCGTACCGGCCGGTGAGGTGGGTGTCCCCGGAGCTCAGCGTCAGGCCGGCGGACCCGCCGGACAGATCGCCCGTGATCCCGACGTAGGGCGCCACGGCTCCCTCGATCCGGTCTCCGGCGTCGGAGCGCAGCAACGACACGGGTCGAACGCGGCCGGCGGGCAGGAACGGGGGAAGCACGCGTGAAGTATGTCGCGCCAAGCATGTCTCTCTCACCCCTAGGGGTAATGCGCTATCGCTACGAAACCTCTACGCTTTGTTTAAGTTTGACCCGGGAAGCGTTAGGCACTGGAGTGGGGTCGTCAGGATGGACACAGGGGAAGCTCTGGGGATTCGGCTTGCTGCGCGCGACGAGACGGCCATGAGTGACATCTATGCGGCCTACGGACCGTCGGTGTTGGCCTATCTTCGCCGCTACGTAGGACCGAACGAGGCGGAGGATGTCCTTCAGCGGACCCTCCTGGACGCTTGGCGGTTCGCGGGACGGTACGACCCCGAGAAGCGGTTCAGTGCCTGGCTCTTCACGATCGCTCACCGGCGGGCGATCGACTGCCTCCGCACACGGCGATTCAAGGTCGTGGATATCGAGACGGTTTATGACCTGGTGGGCGAGGACGGTCGCGATGAGGCCGATCGACGAGCGAATACGGCCACCGTCCGCACCGCGATGGCGAAACTCACCCCGATGGAGCGAGAGGCGCTGCATCTCGCCTACTTCGAGGGGCTGACCCACGTCGAGATCTCGGAGCGGCTTGAAACCCCGTTGGGCACGATCAAGTCTCGGGTGCTGCGAGCTCAACACCGGATGGCCGCGCTGGTGCGGGAGAGCGAGTTCTTCGAGGTGGAGGTGCAACCGGTCAGTGCAGCGTGATGGGCACGATCTTCGGCAGTCCGAAGGTCGTGTGCACCCCCGGGCTGAAAGCAGCGAGGTCGGGTGGGCGTTGCGCTAGCTCAGGCAGGCCCACACTTGCCATCAGCCCGTCATCGAGATCCAGCACCTCCGCGTCGTACGTCGGCCAGGGGCCGTGTTGGTTCGGCACTTCGAGCAGTCGGCCGAACCGACGGGTGTGGAGCCGGAAGCGGTCGGCGACGAAACGATCGACCGGGCTGAGCGCGCGGGCCTCGCCGACCCGGATCCGGATATGGCTCGTCGCGTGCGCCGAGGGCCGACGGAGGCGGCAGGTGTAGTCGTGGACGTCGCCGGTGGGGGAGCTGTTCGTGCCGTCGAGATAGCGGCGATGCCCCATCTCGGCCCAACGGTAGGGCAGGTTGAGCGTCGCGCGGGCGCCCGCGACGACTGGCAGTCGATCGGCGTCCAGGCTGAGGAAGACCACGCCGCGGCGACCGTGAGCGTCGACCGAGTAGAGGCGCACGTTGGTTTCCAG
>CBDTZB010000657.1:0-1790 GCA_965364795.1 uncultured Nocardioides sp. | reverse complement strand
TCGGGTCCGCGAGCCGGGGGTCGATCGCGGCGGTGTCGGCCTCGAGCAGCGAGACGAGGGCCAACACCGCCGCGGCAACGCCGATGGCGAGATCGAGGTACGACGCCAGAAGCCGCGAGGCGACGGTCCACCTAGTCCGTCGTCCCGTCGGCGGCGCGGTCCGCGCACTCATGGTTGGAGACTACGGGGCCGCGACGGGGAGGGACCGTCGCTCCATCTGCGGCTCCGGCATACGCCACACCCTGGCGTAGCGCCACAACACCACGGCGGTCACCACAACTACGCCCAGCGTCGCGAACCCGGTCTCCCCAGCGACGTACGCCAAATTCGCACCCCCGGTCGCCACGACCGCCGTCGCCCCGATGTCGAAAACGGTATTCACCGTGTTGTGCGCGATCGCAACCGGCCACACCGACTTCGACCGATCCCAGATCCAGGCGTAGAAGACCCCGCCGGCCGTGATCAGCGCAACCACCACCGGCGCGGCCACCCAGCGAGAAACCCCGGTGTCATAAGTCGTCGCGACAAGGATCAACGGCAGGTGGAAACACCCATGCACGAACCCGGTCGCCAACGCCGCCCGGCGCTTGTCCGACGTCAGCTGCTGCACGCGTGGCAGCAGGTAGCCCCGCCACCCAATCTCCTCGCCCAGGATGATCACCGTCCCGATGAACGCACCGATGACGAAGTCAATGGTTGAGGACAAGCCCACGCCGCCTGGGTGGACGTCCAGGCGCCCCGCACCGAGCGCGACCGCAGTCCCGTACGCAGCCGCACACAGGACGAACGGGATCGCGAGCGCGCTCGGCCAGGTCTTCAACCCGGCACTCCCGAGCCCGATCCCTCTCCAGAGCTCTCTACGCATCCCTCGCGGCGTGATGGTGAACGTCAAGATCGTCACCGTCACCGCCGGCACCAGAACGCTGAGCAGCAGATTGATGTTCGCGTGCGGCAAAGCCAACGCGACAGCGGTGGCCAGAGAAAACGCGACGCCGACGTAAGCCGCCACCTCGCGCTTGGGATTGCTGGATGAGTTCATGACCCAACCGTCCCGCCACAGCATGGTCGCCCGCTTCTGGCTACAGGCCCGACGTGCCTATGTCCCAAGACAGAGTCCGAATGCCCGCGTTGCGGCCAAGGGAGTCGCCTACCGACGGTCATCGTGGGCGCTCACGGCGCCTCATGGCTCCGGGATGCCACTACGGGATCGGTCACCGGAACGGGATCCCCACCAGGGGCACCTTGGCTCTACGGAGATTCCTGAATTTCAGGGTCGGACCAGGGCTGCACCCGATGTACTCGGCCTCCAGTTTGGGCGCACAGTTGCGGTGCGATCAGCGTCGATGCGGACGAGCGGCTCTTCGCCGTCGCCTTGTCTCCTGCGGAGATCCTGAGATGAGTGTCAGCACCGCGGCATGTAGTCACGTGCCGTGGCCGGAGGTTCCACTTCGGAGCCTAGGAAGAAGAGGATCATGACGCGCAAATCAGTCGATCTGCAGCCCTGGGCACGAGGGGGAGTGGCCATGACAGACCTGACAACGACCGCCCGCGTTACCGGCGGGTGGTATCTGGGGCTAGTGATTGCCGGAATGCTCGGCTTCCTGCTGGTTCGCCCTGCGATCTACGTCGAGGGTGACCCAGCGGCCACCCTCAGTAACCTCACCGCGAAGGAGGGCCTTGCCCATCTGGCTGTGTTTCTCGAGATAGCCATTGTGGTCACTCAGGCGCTCGTGGCGTTGTGGTTCTACAAGCTGCTGCGGACCGTTCACCCTGTCGCCGGGGTTTCGGTC
>CBDTZB010000656.1:0-1791 GCA_965364795.1 uncultured Nocardioides sp. | reverse complement strand
TTGTTCGGTGGAGCTGAGGGGACTCGAACCCCTGACCCTCTGCATGCCATGCAGATGCGCTACCAGCTGCGCCACAGCCCCGAACCGTTGCCCGTAAGCAACTCGCGGAATACTAGCCAACCCGGTTCCGCCAAGCCAATCGGGGTCGGAATTCAACGATGTTTCAGTGGACTAGAGCCCGGTTGTAGGCGGACAACTTCAGGCCAGGAACGACAGGGTGGTCCTCCAGAACGGCCCAGCCGCAGTTGTCCAGACCGCGCAGCGAGTGGAACTGGTCGTCCGCCCAACCGAGCATGGCCGCCGTGGCTACCCGGACCGCGGCACCGTGCGACACTACGACGCCGGTCTCCCCCGGCGCTAAGGAATCCAGGGCCTCGGTCAGGACGGCCACCATCCGTTGGCGCACCGAAGCGGTGCGTTCGCCGTCGGGGACCGCGTCGAAGTCGCCCGCGCGGAAGCGGTTGAACTCCTCGGCGTCCAGGTCGGCGTACTCCTCATGAGTGAGCCCTTCGCGCGAGCCGAGGGTGAACTCACGCAGACGCTGGTCGTACGTCGGCTCGAGGCCCGTCATCCGCGCCAACGGTTCCACCGTCAACCGGGCCCGCAGCAGATCGGAGCACCACAGGCGCACCGGCCCGAGACCGGCGAGAGCCGGCGCGGCACCTACCGCTTGCCGGATGCCCACCTCGTCGAGAGAGACGTCCGTTTGACCCTGAACACGCTTGGCGTGGTTCCACGCGGTGCGCCCGTGCCGGAGGAGCACCAAACGGCGCCCCAGAGGAGCCGTAGCGGTCACTGCTGAGGCGAGGTCGCGTCATCGGGCAGCGCGATCGCCGGGCAGTCACGCCAGAGCCGCTCGAGGGCGTAGAACTCGCGTTCCTCGCTGTGCTGAATGTGGACGACAATGTCGCCGTAGTCGATCAACACCCACCGCCCGTCACGGTGTCCCTCGCGACGGATCGGCTTGGCGCCGATCTCACGCAACTTGTCTTCCACCTCGTCCACGATGGCTTTGACCTGGCGGTCGTTGCTTCCCGAGGCGATCAGGAACGCGTCGGTGATCGCCAACTGCTCGCTGACGTCGAATGCGATGATGTTCGTCGCTAGTTTGTCCGAGGCCGCACGTGCGGCGGCCTCCACGAGTTCAATCGCGTGGTCGGTGGCAGTCATCGAACATCCCTGTCGTTTGATTTTTCGCTTGGGTCATTGAGATAGAGGTGGTGTTTGGTGATGTATTGAACGACCCCGTCCGGCACGAGGTACCAGACCGGGTCACCGCGGCGTTGCCGTTCACGCACGTCGGTGGAGGAGATGGCCAGGGCCGGGATCTCGATCAGGGTGACGCGATCGGCCGGAATCGAGTCCACCGTTTCCGGCGGCATGTCGTAGCCGGGCCTGGTGCACCCGACGAACTGAGCCAACGAGAACAACTCCTCCGCGTTGCGCCAGGAGAAGATGTCGCTCAGGGCGTCGGCCCCGGTGATGAAGTAGAGGTCGGCATCCGGCATCGCTGCACCCAGATCGCGCAGCGTGTCGATCGTGTACGTCGGTCCCTGACGATCGATGTCCACCCGACTGACGGTGAAGCGCGGGTTGGCCGCGGTGGCCACGACTGTCATCAGGTAGCGATGCTCAGCGGGCGAGACATCGCGGTGCGCCTTCTGCCACGGGTCCCCCGTGGGCGCGAAGACCACCTCGTCCAGGTTGAACCAGGACTGAACCTCTGAGGCAGCGACCAGGTGACCGTGATGGATCGGGTCGAAGGTGCCACCCATGACCCCGACGCGTCGC
>CBDTZB010000655.1:0-1795 GCA_965364795.1 uncultured Nocardioides sp. | reverse complement strand
ACCGGACGGTCTGGGGTGAACAACGCGTCGAACTGCGCATCGGACAGGCCATGGGGGTGTTCGGTGTCCGGTTCGAGGCGCATCAGGTCCACGACGTTGACCACGCGCACCTTGAGCGTCGGTAGGTGTTCTCGCAACAGCGCCGCGGCGGCGAGTGTCTCCAGGGTCGGGACGTCGCCTGCGCAGGCCAGCACCACGTCGGGCAACCCACTCTGCGACTCGCCCTCGTTGCTGGCCCACTCCCAGATCCCGAGACCGCGGGTGCAGTGCTCCACCGCCTCCTCGATGCCCAGGTAGGACAGGGCGGGCTGTTTGCCGGCCACGATCAGGTTGACGTACTGCCGACTGCGCAGGCAGTGGTCCGCCACCGAGAGCAGCGTGTTCGCATCCGGCGGCAGGTAGACCCGCACGATGTCCGCCTTCTTGTTCACCAGGTGGTCGATGAACCCCGGGTCCTGGTGGGAAAAGCCGTTGTGGTCCTGGCGCCACACGTGCGAGGTCAGCAGGTAGTTCAAGGACGCGATCGGTCGGCGCCACGGGATGTCGTTGGTGACCTTGAGCCACTTCGCGTGCTGGTTGACCATGGAATCGACGATGTGGATGAACGCCTCGTAGCAGGAGAAGAGGCCGTGCCGGCCGGTGAGCAGATAGCCCTCCAGCCACCCCTCGCACAGGTGCTCAGAGAGCACCTCCATCACTCGCCCCGACCTGGCCAGGTGCTCATCGGTGGGCAGCGACTCGCCCTGCCACACCCGGTCGGTTCCCTCGAACACGGCCCCGAGCCGGTTGCTGGCCGTCTCGTCGGGACCCATCAGTCGGAAGTTGTGGGGGTTGTCGCGGATCACGTCGCGCAGGAAGGCCCCGAGCACCCGGGTCGCCTCGTGCAGGACCGTGGCCGGGGCCTCGACTCTGACGGCGTAGTCGGCGAAGTCCGGCAGGTTCAATGGTTGCAGCAGCTCGCCGCCGTTGGCGCGGGGATTCGCGCTCATCCGGGCAGGTCCGGTCGGCGGCAACGCCGCCAGCTCGGGGATCAGCGCCCCACTCTCGTCGAACAGTTCCTCGGGGCGGTAGCTGCGCAGCCAGTCCTCGAGCTGGCGTAGGTGCTCGGGGTTGTCCGCCAGGTTGGCCAGCGGCACTTGATGGGAACGCCAGGTGCCCTCGGTGGGGAGCCCGTCGACCTCCTTCGGGCCGGTCCATCCCTTCGGGGTGGCCAGCACGATCAGCGGCCACCGCGGCCGCTGCTGCTCCCCCTCTTCGCGGGCGGCCCGCTGGATCCTGGCGATCTCGCCCACCGCCTCATCGAGTGCCTTGGCCAGGTCCTGGTGGACCTGGGTCGGGTCGTCGCCCCTGACCAGGTACGGCCGGTGGCCATAGCCCTCCAGCAGGGCCATCAGCTCGGTCTCGGGGATGCGCGCCAGCACGGTGGGGTTGGCGATCTTGTAACCGTTGAGGTGCAGGATCGGCAACACGGCACCGTCGTTGACCGGGTCCAGGAACTTGTTGGAGTGCCAGCTCGCGGCCAGGGGTCCGGTCTCGGCCTCCCCGTCGCCAATGACGCAAGTGACCAGCAGGTCCGGGTTGTCGAACGCCGCGCCGTAGGCGTGCGCCAGGGCGTAGCCAAGCTCGCCGCCCTCGTGGATCGACCCGGGTGTCTCCGGGGCGACGTGGCTGGGGATGCCGCCGGGGAAGGAGAACTGCCGAAAGAGCCGTCGCAACCCTTCGCGGTCGCCGGTGATCTGGGGGTAGACCTCGCTGTACGTGCCCTCCAGGTAGGCGTTGGCCACCAATCCCGGCC
>CBDTZB010000654.1:0-1802 GCA_965364795.1 uncultured Nocardioides sp. | reverse complement strand
AGTACGACCACGTCGGGCGCTCGCCGTATGCCTCCTTGATCACGTTCTTGGCGATCACCGTGGCTTCGTGGGTAGCGCGGTACCCGAAGTCGATTTCGGCTTCGCGGTTGTTGCGGGCCCAGTCGAAGGAGAGTGCTCCAAGGGAGTGCTTCACCATGTCGGTCGTTGCCACCGCGTGACCCGCGGACAGCCAGGTCGGGTTCGGTGGAGCCAGGAATCCGCAGGACCCGCCACAGCCGCGGAACCACATACGACCGTCGTAGCCGGCGGTGGGCAGACTGACGCTGAAGTTGGCATGGCCGCCAGCCTTGTTTTCGACTGTGCCGGTGACCAGGCAGTGCTCAGGAGTGGTGCCCGCAGCATCGACGATGGCGGCGCTGTCGACCTGGGTGCGGGCGATCGTGGGTTCGGTGTGGTCGAGCAACGCGCTGCACTGTGCTGCGGTGAGGGAGGTGCTGGCGCCGGCAGCGCTGGCGCTCATCGAGCCGGTAACGGCGAGAAGGCCGCTTGCGGCGAGCGCGACAGCAGCTGCGCCCGATATCCATCTATTTGACATCTTTTCTCCTTGGAGCGGGGGAGTGTGATGCAACGCAGGTTACGGAGGCGATGACGTTCCCTGAAAGTGCGATTCTCGGACTTCCCACCATCGGCTCTATCCAGTACCGCGCGCCCGATGTAGAGTGACTCTCAATACATCAGACGTTTTGGACTCTCGGATGGCAGCTCCTCGACGACAATTTCTGCGGATCGCATCGGCAGGCGAGCAGGTGGCCAAATGTCTGAGGCTCGAGATCCAGGGAGGGCAGTGGCTCCCGGGCGCCCAACTGCCGGCCGAGGTCGAGCTGGCAGAAGAGATGGGCGTCAGTCGCGGCACCCTGCGATTGGCTCTCAGGCTGCTGTCGGCCGAGGGGCTGGTGGAGTCACGACGGGGGTCGGGCGCCGGAACGTTCGTCCGGTGCAGCACTGATGGTCACGTCACGATCGAAGGTCTGCTGGAGAGCCGTCGCCGGCTGGAAGTGCCGGCTGCGCGCCGCGCAGCCACTCGCCCTGCGGCCGCTGCAGATCTGGCCGTAGTCCTGCAGTCAGATCTTGTCGGCTTCGAGCGTAACCGCGCCTTTCACGACACCCTGCTGAATCTCAGTGGTGACCCACTGCTCTCCTGCATGGCCGAGCCGCTCTTCGACTGGACTCGCAACTACGTCAAACGTCTGGGCAGTCCTGAGCGAGAGGCCTACACGGCCGCTGAGCACGCGGCCATTGCCGCGGCGATCACCGCGGGTGACCCGGAGGCGGCCGCCCGGGCGATGGAGGCCCATCTTCAGAGCGTTGAGCATTGGTATCGGCACAACAGGGGAATGCTGCACTTTGACGTGACAGCCGGCTCCGGGCGGGCCCATCCGGATTAGCCCGGATCCACCGACCGACCTGACCGTGGTCGGTTGAGTGTCTGGCGTGACGCCGGGTGGGGTCTGGGCGTGTGGGGCTGCCGGACCTTTCCCTGGGAGGCGCCCCCCGATGGGGAAAGTCCCAACGGATGCCCCACGACGACGCCAGGCTGAGGGACTCGGGGAATCGTGACCCGACTGGATGCGGCTCCGATCGCGGCAGATTCGGCCCTCGTCCGGGTATCGATGGGATCCTCCCGTAATGTCACGGGGCAATCGAACCGCGTTTCCAGGAGCCTTGATGACCCAGAACTCGACCCACCGCTACGACCGTACCGTCCTCTTGGGGGTCGAACGGGTCGAGGCTCCGGTGGTGATCACTTCCGCCGACCTCGACGACCGCCTCAGCGACGTCTA
>CBDTZB010000653.1:0-1806 GCA_965364795.1 uncultured Nocardioides sp. | reverse complement strand
CGCACCGATGAGTACGGCGGCGACTTGGCTGGGCGCGCCAAGCCGCTGCTAGACGCGGTCCGGGCCGTGCGCGAGGCCACGTCGAACGACTTCACCGTCGCGGTGAAGCTGAACTCCTCCGACTTCCGCCACGGCGGGTTCACCACGCAGGAGGCGGTCTCGGTCTTCGCGATGCTGGCGGAGGCGGGGGTCGACCTGGTCGAGGTCTCCGGCGGCACCTATGAGTCGCCGGCCCTTCTGGGTCTGGCTGAGGACATGAGCGCCGGAACCGTCGCGAACTCGCCCTACAAAGAGGCCTACTTCGCCGACTTCGCGGCTCAGGCCCGGGCCGCCGCCCCAGAAACTCCGATCATGTTGACCGGTGGCCTGCGCAGTGCGGCGGCGATGAAGGCGCTGTTGGCCTCGGGATCGGTCGACCTGATCGGACTGGGACGTCCGCTCGCTCTGGACCCCGACTTCGCCCGAGCGCTGCTGGAGGGCTCGGAGGGCATCGAGTTGCCGACGTACAAAGTGCCGAAGCTGTTGGCCATGGCCGGTCAGTCGGAGTGGTACGAAACCCAGATCGGTCGCCTCGCCGACGATCTGGAGCCCGAGCGTGACCTGAGTCCGGTTCGCGCGGCTTTGGGGTTCACCTTCGGTGAGACCCGCCGTGGAGTTCGCGAAGGGCGTGCTCGACGAGCCATGGCCGCAACTGCTCGCTGACCGGCCGGCGGCTGGCTGGTGGCTGGCCGATGACTTTTTCCCTGACCCTGATTGGATGACACCATGGGTGACTATCTCTACCTGATCATCGGGATCGCCGTAGCAGCGTTCCTTCTCCTCATCGGCTTCGTCGCCACTCGGGTCCGTGGATCCGGCAAGGGCCCCTCCGCGCCCACGATCGACCGCCCGACGCCGGACACCATCACGGCGCCGCCGGACGAACCCGGGGCGCCCTCGGCCGAACCGGCCGAGGAGGAGCCCAGCGACACGATCACCCTCGATCGCCCCGAGGACACCGCGTCACGCTTGGTGCGCCTTCGTCAGCGGCTGGCCGGATCCCAGGGTGGGTTGGGGCGCGGGCTGCTCGCGCTTCTGAGCCGGGACCGCCTGGACGAGGACACCTGGGAGTCGATCGAGGACATCCTGATCACCGCCGACGTGGGGGTCGTGCCCAGTCAGCAGATCGTGGAGAACCTGCGGACCCGACTCCGTGTCGAGGGACGTGAGGCCAGCGAGACCCGGGCGGTGCTGCGTGAGGAACTCCTTGCGGTTGTTGACCCGGGAATGGACCGACGGCTGCAGGTTTCCGGTGCGGACGGACAGCCCGGCGTGGTCCTGGTCGTCGGAGTCAACGGCGCTGGCAAGACGACTACGGTCGGCAAGATCGCCCGCATCCTGGTTGCCGAGGATCGGCGAGTCACTCTGGGGGCGGCGGACACTTTCCGTGCCGCCGCCGTGGAGCAGTTGGCGACCTGGGGCGAACGGGTCGGCGTGGAGGTCATCCGTGGACCCGAAGGCACCGACCCGGCCAGTGTGGCCTTCGATGCGGTGAAGCAGGGGATGAACGACGGCGTCGACACCGTCATCATCGACACCGCCGGGCGGCTGCAGAACAAGCAGGGCCTGATGGATGAGCTCGGCAAGGTCAAACGAGTCGTGGAGAAGCAGGTTCCGGTCACGGAGGTGCTGTTGGTCCTCGACGCCACGACCGGGCAGAACGGGATGATCCAGGCCAAGGTCTTCTCCGAGGTCGTGGACGTCACCGGCATCGTGCTGACCAAGCTTGATGGCTCGGCCAAGGGCGGCATCGTGGTCGCCGTGCAG
>CBDTZB010000652.1:0-1809 GCA_965364795.1 uncultured Nocardioides sp. | reverse complement strand
GTTCGCCGTAGAGGGAGGTGCTGGTGAAGTCCGCGTCGAGGAGCGGTGCGGCGATCCGGGCGGGAAGCCAGACCCGGTCCATGGCGATCGGCTCGTCATCGCTGAACCGGATGCGCTCGAGATAGACCAGTGGGGTCGATTCCTCGAGCCCCAGCCGTGCGGCGACCGTCCCATCGGCTCGGGCATCAAGCGCCCGCACGATGCTGCGCTGTCGATGTCCAGAGGCCTGGACCGAGGCGAAGAGGCTGTAGAGCGCACCCTGCGGCTGGCTGATCTCGCTGTCCACCACCTTCGATGAACGCCCCCGGCCGGCCTCGACCAGCCCCGACTCGCGTAGACGGCGAAGAGCCTCGCGCACGGTGTGGCGACTGACGGCGTACTCCTTGACCAGAGCCATCTCACCGGGGAAGGAGTCGACAAACTCGCCGGCGCGCAGGCGGCGCTCGATGTCGCGCTGAACCTGGGTCCACAGGGGCAGCGGACTGCCCCTGTCCACGGCGATGATCGGCGTGCGCATGTAGCCCCTCGTCTTGGTCTTGTTTGCCCGTTTCCGTTAATGTACGGACATTCGTACATTCAAGCAACGTGACAAGGAGAAGACAGATGTGCCGAGCGGCGACCTGCAGGACCTGCGGCAAGACCACCTGGGCGGGATGCGGCCAACACGTGGCCAGCGTCAAGGCCTCCGTGCCCAACAGCCAATGGTGCGGTGGACACGCGAAGGAGCCTTCGACCGGAGGGTTCTGGAGCCGACTGTTCGGCCGCTGAGCAACCTCACGACGTCACGGACGTCGTGAACCAACCGTCGGGGCGGTTATCGTTCCCCGGATCGAACCAACCACCTCAAGGAGTACCCATGTGCAAGCCCGCCCCCTGCAAGACCTGTGGAATGACGACCTGGGAGGGCTGCGGCGAGCACATCGCTGAGGCCAAGGCTCAGGTGCCCGCCGATCAGTGGTGCGGTCACAAGAACTGATCGAGTTCGACGTACGGTGAAGCCATGACGATCGCTCTGTGGCTCCTGCTCTTCATCGTTCTCGTCGGCATTCCGCTGGCCGCTTGGGCCGGCGTCCGAGTGCTGCGCGACCCCCACCGCAAGTAGGGCTGGGCAGGGCCCGCTCCGGGGTCAGACCACCGAGAAGGTGATCCCCGCGGCGTGCAGGCGGGCGAGCAGGTTGTCGCCCATGGCCTGGGCGGTGGTGACGCTGCCCGCAGTCGTCGGGTTGTCGTCGAAGACCAAGCACAGGGCGGACTCGGCGAGCATCTTCGCGGTCTCCTCGTAACCTGGGTCGCCCCCGGCGACGCGCGTGTGGATGGTCCGGCCGTCACCCTCGGCGACGAAGTCGACGGTGAACCAGGACTTATCCCGCTTAGCTTTGTCCGGGCCGTCGCCCTGCTTGATCCGACCGAGCAGCAGGTTGCGCAACGGCTTGACCTGGGCCGCCAGAGCCAGGCTGCCGACTCCGGCGGCCCCACCCGCGGCGTACCGCAGGGTCTTGACGCCGGCGAAGTGCGAGTAGCGGAAGTCCGGGCCGTACGCCGGAAGCGCCGCCCCACTGCGCATGATCACGAAGGGGTCGATGGTCGGCATCGGGATCAGCCACCAGCCCAGCACCTTGTCGCGGTGCGGCTTGCCGGCGATGGCCTTCGACTTGCGGCCGTCGGCGGGCTTGCCCTCGATCCGGCGGCGGGCCTGGAGCGCTTCCTTGGCCTGCTTAGGCCGCGACATCGCGTTCATCGCGGAGTGGAAGGTCCCCCCGGAGAACATCCCCGAGGCGCGCACGGCGCCGCGCATGGTCACCGGACCCT
>CBDTZB010000651.1:0-1831 GCA_965364795.1 uncultured Nocardioides sp. | reverse complement strand
TGCGGCGACGCAGATGGGAGAACACGGTGGCGCGGTGAATGCCGTACCTCTCAGCGAGCGCCTTGACGCTCATCCCGGCCAGGTAGTCGCCGACGAGCGCGTCCACCTCGGAGGCGGTGAGAAAAGTTTGAGCCGTCTCGACAGTCCTCACCACAGGGCCGCGATCGTCCCTCGGAGCGGGGTTCTCGGGCCGTCGGGAGACCGCGTAGACCCCACGGTTCGGTCAAGCCCCGTGGAGTGGTGTAGCGGTCGGTGATCCTTCTGCTGTTGGTGTTGGTTAGGCGCTGAGTTCGAGTACTGGCTGGTCGGTCACCTCGTCTCTGGTGTGGGTGACGAGCGTGAGCCGCGACTTGGCGAGGATGTCGAGGCCGAGGTAGCGGCGGCCTTCGGCCCATTCGTCGGTCTGCTCGGCGAGCACGGCGCCGACGAGGCGGATGATCGCGTCGCGGTTCGGGAAGATCCCGACGCTGTCGGTGCGGCGGCGGATCTCACGGTTGAGGCGCTCGTTGGGATTGTTGGACCAGATCTGCTGCCAGAGGCCTTCGGGGAACCCGGTGAACGCGAGGATATCGGCCCGGGCGGTGTCGAGGTGCTCGTGCGCGTCGGGGAGCTTGTCGTCGACGTAGTCCAGGAGCCGGTCGAACTGCGCGTTCACGGCCTCGGCGTCGGGCTGGTCGTAGACCGAATGCAGCATCGCCTTGACCGCCGGCCACATGGCCTTCGGGGTCACCGACATCAGGTTCGCCGCGTAGTGGGTTCTGCATCGCTGCCAGACAGCGCCGGGCAGGTTCGCCGCGATGGCTTCCACCAGCCCGGCGTGCGCGTCGCTGGTGACCAGACGGACCCCGCCCAGGCCACGGGCGACGAGGTCGGCGAAGAACGAGTTCCATGCCGCCCCGGTCTCGGATGTCGCGACCCGCAGGCCAAGAACCTCCCGGCGTCCGTCGCCGTTCACCCCGGTCGCGACCAGCACGACCGCGTTGATCACCCGGCCGCCTTCGCGGACCTTCATCGTCAGTGCGTCGGCGGCGACGAAGGTGAACGGGCCCGCGTCGCCGAGGGGGCGGTGGCGGAATTGGTCGACGTGCTCGTCGAGCTCGGCCGCCATCCGCGACACCTGCGACTTCGACAGCGAGTGGATCCCGAGGGTCTTGACCAGCTTGTCCATCCGGCGGGTGGAGACGCCGGCGAGGTAGCAGTCCGCGACGACCGTGATCAACGCCGTCTCGGCCCGCTTGCGACGCTCCAGCAGCCACTCCGGGAAGTACGTCCCTTGGCGCAGCTTCGGGATCGCGACATCGATCGTGCCGACCCGGGTGTCCAGGTCGCGGTGCCGGTACCCGTTGCGCTGCGTCACCCGGCCCGGGGACGCCTGCCCCCACTCCGCGCCGACAACGGCGTCCGCGTCGGCGGACAGCAGTGCGTTGATCACAGTCTGCAGCAGCTGCCGCATCAGATCCGGCGACGAATCGGCGAGGGCTTCACCAAGAAGGCGGGCAGGGTCGACAATATGAGGTGCGGTCATCGTGATGATGCCTTTCGAGTGGGATGTGAGAGTTTCCTCGAAGGACCACACGGTGGCCGCGTCTACGTCGTGAGCGACAGGACCGGCCACCGCGGGCTACACCACTCTATGGGGCACTACTCCCACCACACTGATCCGAACCAACCCGTCGACCGCGCATAGCGCCATAGGGCGGGCCCCGAGTCCCGAATCGTCAGGCCATTCGGCGCGTCACGAGCGGTAGGGTCAGCCGCCCGGTTGGGGCGAAGATTGTCGCGCGTGGTGACGACGCGCCTTCGTTCTGTTCCCGCAGGTTTGCATTGAGCA
>CBDTZB010000650.1:0-1831 GCA_965364795.1 uncultured Nocardioides sp. | reverse complement strand
CATGGTCGTGTGGGTCTCCTCGTTGATGCGCGTGAGGAGCTTCATGATGTCCATCGACGTGGTGGGGTCAAGGTTTCCGGTGGGCTCGTCCGCGATCAGGATCATCGGGTGGTTGACGAAGGCGCGCGCGATCGCGACCCGCTGCTGCTCGCCGCCGGAGAGTTCATCAGGCATCCGCTCGGCTTTGCCGGACAGTCCGACCAGTTCGAGGGTTTCGGGGACCACGCGACGGATCTCGGCCTTGGACTTGCCGATCACCTGGAGCGCGAAGGCGACGTTCTCGCCGACGTTCTTGTTCTGCAGCAGTCGGAAGTCTTGGAAGACCGTCCCGATCTGACGCCGCAACCGCGGCACCTTCCATCCGGCGAGGCGGTTGATCTCCTTGCCCGCGACATACACCCGCCCACTCGTGGGGCGGCTTTCGCGCAGAATCAGACGCAGAGCGGTGGACTTGCCGGAGCCTGAGGACCCGACGAGGTAGACGAACTCGCCCTTGGCGACGTCGACGCTCACCTTGTCGAGTGCGGGCTTGCCCGGTCCCGGGTAGGTCATCGTGACCTTTTCGAAGCGAATCACTGGCCTGACGGTAGCCGAGGGGGTGCAAGCGGTCCGTTAGGCGCCCGGGTGAGGGCGGACCGTATCGTGATGCCATGCGATCAACCGGCTCCCGAGGCCCTCTCCTCCTGGCGATCGCTGTGGCCATGACCCTGGCCCTCGCGGGTTTCCTGTGGCTGCGCGGAGACGCGGATCCCTCTCCCCCGCAGGCCGAGCCGACCTCACCGGCCGAAGCCGAACCCAAGCCACCCGGGGTGCAGGACATCTCGACGGCTCTCGTCGTCGACCGAGCCCCGTTCTGCCAGAACGTCGACGCAGCGGCCGTGCAGTCCGCCCTCGGAGGACAGTTCACCGACAGCCTCACCTACGGCAACGGCGATCGGGTCGAGATCGGCTCTGTCTCTGATGTAGCCCACGAGTACGGCTGCCGCTGGGATGGCCCACGGGACCTCACGGCCCGCGCGTGGGTGTTCGTCCCCCCGGTGACGCTCCAGGAGGCGAAGGCGATGATCAAAGTCAGCCGGTCCACGAAGGGCTGCGAGCCGCTCAAAGGCTCCTTCGGCGCCCCCTCGCTAGGCCTTGCCTGCTCCGGGAAGTCACGTCAGCAGGCGTCCTACCGCGGCCTGTTCGGTGACGCCTGGCTCACGTGCACCCTCAGCGCCCCGGCGACCATGAAGGCCGGCAAGGTCGCCCGACGTACCGACCGCTGGTGCGCCGCAGTGGCGCTCGCCGCCGGCGAGGAGCCGACGGCGGGCTAGCTGCTGGACGGACCTCTACGCCGAGGTCCTGTCGCGTCCCGCAGGTTTCCCGAATACGGCCCCCGAAGACGCCGAAGCCTTTAACCTCGAGGTGCCCGAGGACCTCCACCCTCCGCGGCCGGACAAGCGTCAGCGACAACTGTCATCAGACAGGGCTAGGTCATCTCATGCAGCGATCTACGAACCGGGAACTACGACGTCATCTCGTCGCCCTCACCCTGCTTGGCCTCGTTATCACCGTTGCGCCTGCGTTGACGCCCGCCCAGGCTGCAGAGGACTCGCTGGCCGACATCGCGCGAGCCAACGGGCTCTCCGAGGAGCAACTGCAAGCCGTTATGGACGACTCCACCGCTCGTGTGGGGGCGAACGATCGCGTGTACTACGTAGAGCCCATCCCAGAAGCCACCCCGTCAGCGACACCCGGCGCGCCCGCAGCGTTCCCCCTGAGCGAGACGTTCTCGCTGCACTCCAAGCCGGGTTCACAGCGCACTATCTTTCTCGACTTCGACGGCGCCAGC
>CBDTZB010000649.1:0-1839 GCA_965364795.1 uncultured Nocardioides sp. | reverse complement strand
CAGGCCCTGGTGAAGGCGACCTGGTCGAACAACTCGGAGTTGACCACGAGAATCGACCAGCAGGTCGCGCACTACACCGGACAGACCGAGTTGGCCTCGATGATTCAAGAGGGTCTGGCAGCCAAGGCATCCGGCGACGAGGCCACCGCCACCACGAAGCTTGGTCGGGCCGTCCAGCTCGCTGCTGCGACGGGCAACGACGAGGCGACGTCCAAGTTGCGCAAGGTCGTCGACATCACCGACGAGCGCGAGGGCACCGTGCGGCTGCGCCGCAGTATCGCCAAGGAGGACGAGATGGCCCTCGATACCGCGTCGACTAAGACCACGAGGATCCGCAAATGACCGTCTGCCCAGCGGGGCACGATTCCACGGCCAGCGACTACTGCGACGTCTGCGGGCTGGCGATTCTCGACGGTGCGCAGGCGAGCGCCCCGACCTCAGGGCCGGCTGCGGGCAGTGCGACTGCCTGCCCCAACTGCGCGGCCGCCAATCCGCCGAACGCTTTGTTCTGTGAGGCGTGCGGATACGACTTCACCACCGGAAGCCTGCCTCGGCAGGTCGATCCCAGTGCGCAGGTTGATCTCGCTACCAAGTCCGTCCCCGAGAGCCCGACGACGAACCCGTCCCCGGCTCCGACGGACGCCTGGGTGGCGGAGATCTGGATCGACCCCGATTGGTACGCCGACCAGGCCAGCACCGATCCGATGCCCTCACCGGGGCTTCCGATCGTCACTGCGCTCCAACACACCTCGGTGCTCATCGGCCGCGCGTCGCGTAGTCGAGGGATCGACCCCGACATTGATCTGTCCTCCGACAACGGGATCAGCCGGCGACACGCACAACTGACCACCGACGGGACCCGCTGGTTCGTCGAGGACCTCGGTTCCTCCAACGGCACTTATGTCGGTAGCGCGTCAGGTCGTCTGCCCACCGATGCTGTGCCACAGGGGCAGCGCAAGCAGGTCACTGACGACGACCGGATCTACCTCGGAGCCTGGACCCGGATCGTGGTCCGCCGCGCCTCACCCGGGGAAGTCTGACTCCGGCTGACTCCGGCGTGTCCCTCTAACGCTTGGTGGCGATCAGGGTGGAGGCGTCGGAGGCGACCATCACCTCGACGCTGGTGAACCGTTCATCGGAGAGCCATTCCTCGCGCAGGGTGTCGACCCGGCCGTAACTGATCGGCGGCCAACTCTCGCACGGGGTGAAGTCGTCGAGTACGACGATTCCGCCTGGTTCGACGAGATCCACCACCGCGTCCACCCCGACCGCGCCGGGCTGTCCCGAGTCGAGGAAGAGCAGCGCGAAGGGCCCCTTGTCCGTCAGAGTCGACCAGTCCGCCGCCAGCACCTCTACCTGAGGGTCCTCCACGAAGATGGTGGCGGCCGCTTTGGCCAGCCGGGGGTCCAACTCAGCGGTGATGATGCGGGCGTCATCTCCCCGTACTCCGGAGCGGAGCCACGCGGTGCCTACCCCGCAACCGGTACCGAACTCGGCCATCGTTCCGGTGCGGGTTGCGGCCAAAGCAGCGAGAAGTCGGCCGGTCTCGTTGCGGCAGAAAGAGACGTAACCGGCCTTGCGGGAGACGTCGAAAGCCCGGCGGACCACGTCGGGCAGTTCGGGGGGTGCGCTCATGGCGTGAGTGTGTCACCGGGACCACACGGTCTTGACTGGTGGACCAAGGACTGAATGTTCTGGCCAAAAACGGGGGACCGGGCGTAGGCTGCTTCCATCATGTGGAACGTGGTCGTACTTATCGGTCGCCGCGGCGAGGCCCAGCAGCACTAGCTGCCACGAGAGGCCACCTCGTCGCGGTGTTCGGCGTACGCCGGTGAGTGA
>CBDTZB010000648.1:0-1854 GCA_965364795.1 uncultured Nocardioides sp. | reverse complement strand
GCAGTGGGTTGGCTTTGGCCTTTGGCATTGCAGCAGTAGTGGCGGTGCATCGGAATCGTCTGTGGTCGGCCGCATTCCTCTTGGCGGTCAGTGCATTAACCCGAGAGGTCATGCTTGCGATGGCCGCCGGTCTATTTCTCCAGCATTGGCGCCGGAGCGGGCGCTGGAGCCTGCGCCGCAGCCGCGAGAGCCTCGAACTCAGAGGGGGCGGAGGACGCGGACGACTTAGCCGCGCGGGCGTACGCGGCGACCTCGGACTTGACCCGCCCGCGGTAGGGGTCACCGTCGATCAGGTCGACCAGGACGCGGCGGCCCTTCCACGTGCTCGGGTTGATCCGGATCGCCTGGCGCGGCGTCTGCTCACCCAGCGCCTGGAGGAATCCGACGACGCGGAACAGCGCGGCCTTGGTGATCGTGAGCCGGTCGACGATCGTGAGCCCGTCGAATTCAGTGCGGGTGCCCGCGGCGTCACCGGCGATGTCCAAGAACAAGGTGATCATCTGGTCACCCTTCTGAGACTTGCCGACCTCGATGTCCCCGACAACGGCCGTGTAGGTGCCCTCCGGGACGCGGCTGCCGCTCTTGTCGCGGTAGTCGGTCAGATCGAGCGTGATTCCATCGAACATGTGTTCTTCTCCCTTGCGTTGTGTGTTGAGCTTGTGTTGTACGTGATTGCGATCAGGCGGCGGAGCCACCGACGCGGAGGATCTTGGACAGTACTCCCAGATTCGTCTGCGAGTTGCGCCCCAGGACTGGAGGGATCTTGCCCCACAGGTCCATCGGAACGCGGGCCTTGGCCCGGTTCGAGGGGTTGGCCCCGAACCGCACCACGTGGCGGACCGGGGAGGCGTTCTCGTCCCCCGGGGCGTCCGGGTTTGGCTCGGTGTCGCACCAGAGCACGTAGTCCGGGCAGGCCAGAAACGCCGAGATGGCGCCCTTCTGGACGTCCAGCGTCCAGGTGATCGACCCGGAGAGCTGGTCTTCCATGATCTTGGGCTGGGCGACCATGACCACGTGCATCGGCCGGGCCCGGCTGGCATCGGCCAGACCAAACCAGAACGTGGCCACGTCCGACATGATGTCCAGCGCGCGGCCCCAGGTTTGCTGGTCAGCGCCGCGCCCGCCCTTCTCGATCTCCTTGACCGTGGTCTCGCTCGATCCAGTCAGGTAGCGCAGCGCCATCCGCTGAAGCGAGCTGATCGAGTCGATGACGACCGCGGCGTAGTCGTGCTTGCCGCCGTCCAGGTGCCAGAACAGGTCATCCATGACCTTGACACTCGCCGGGCGCACCACGTCGATGTTCGCGACGTACGGCGACCCGAGGAAAGCCCGGGTGCCCTTCTCACCAGGCATGTCGATGTACAGCGTCTTGCCCAGCGTGGCCACCGTGCTCGCCAACGTCGACTTGCCGGCGCCCTGCGGACCGGCGATGAGCCAGCGCCCGTAGTCCGCTGGGACCTGCCCGCCCTCGAAGACCTGGAGTCCGGGAATAGCGCTCAGAGCGCTGCTCACGCTGCCACCCCGCCCTCGGCGAGGCGGCCCAGGTCCGTGATCGGCTTCCGCGCGCAGGTGGTGCACACGTAGACGTGCTTGGGCAGCTTGGCTGCCGATCCGGTGGCGGCGACGATGCCCCCTCCGGTGAAGTGCAGCCCGTGGGCGTCCTCGTCGTTCTCGCTGTGCAGCGCTCCGCACAGATCGCAGACGTTGGCGGTCATTTTTTGCTTCATGCTCATCTTCTCCTGTCCGTCGTTCTCTCGCGGCTGTAAGGGCCGTTTGGGTGGGTGGTACCGGGGCGAGCTGAAAGTCGCTCTGCTACCGCGCTACGGGTGCTTTAAACGCCCTTCCTCTCTTGCT
>CBDTZB010000647.1:0-1854 GCA_965364795.1 uncultured Nocardioides sp. | reverse complement strand
ACCATCGGTGGCGTGCACCGCGTGGAGGGCAGGCTGATCTGGACCGGCCCGGTGGGGCCGTCGGAGAGGTCAGGAACTGAGACCTCTTGGCCGTGCAGTTCGGGCTGATCCTTGCTCTTGTTCAGCCGACCCTTCACGGTCAAGATAGCGTCGGGAACCAGGTAGGGGCTGGCCAGTTGATAGGCGCTGGGGAACAACAACACGTCGATCGCTCCATCGAGGTCCTCCAGAGTCACCATCGCCCACGTATCGCCCCGCTTGGTGATCTTCCGCTGCACCGAGGTCACCAGGCCACTGACCGTGACCGTCGAGTTGTCGGCACGCTCCTCATCCAACATCAGGGCGCCGATGGTGCAGTCGGTTCCGTTGGCCAGCACGTGCTCAAGGCCGAGCAGGGGATGGTCGGAGACGTAGAGGCCGAGCATGTCCCGCTCGTGCCCGAGCAACGTCTGCTTATCCCATTCGTCGATCTCCGGGATGGCGACGGTGACTCCGAATCCGCCGGAGTCGCTGGCGTCGTCCAGGCCTGCGAACAGGGAGTCCTGTCCAATGGCTTCGTTGCGCTTGATGTCGACGTACTGGTCGACCGCCGTCTCGTGGATGGCGACCAGAGCGCGACGGTGATGCTTGAGGTCGTCGAAAGCGCCCGCCTTCACGAGCGACTCGATGACGCGCTTGTTGCACACTCCGAGTGGAACCTTCTCCAAGAAGTCGTTGAAGTCGAGGTAGCGGCCCTTCTCCTCCCGAGCGCCCACGACGCCGTCCACGACGTTGGACCCGACATTACGGATCGCAGTGAGCCCGAAGCGGATGTCGTTGGCGACCGGGGTGAAGTCGTGCGCAGACTCGTTCACATCGGGCGGAAGGACCTGGATCTTCATCCGACGGCACTCGTTGAGATAGATCGCCATCTTGTCCTTGTCGTCCTTCACCGACGTCAGGAGAGCCGCCATGTATTCCGGCGCATAGTGCTGCTTGAGATAGGCGGTCCAGTAGGAGATCAGGCCGTACGCCGCGGTGTGCGCCTTGTTGAAGGCGTAGTCGGAGAAGGGGACCAGAACGTCCCACAGGGCCTTGATGGCGGCCGGTGAGTAGCCGTTGGCCTTCATGCCGTCGGAGAAGGGGACGTACTCGGCGTCGAGGACCTCCTTCTTCTTCTTACCCATCGCTCGCCGCAGCAGGTCGGCTTGACCCAGGGTGTAGCCCGCCAATTTTTGGGCCACCGCCATGACCTGCTCCTGGTAGACGATCAGCCCGTAGGTCTGTCCGAGGATCTCCGAGAGCGGTTCCTCCAACTCCGGGTGGATCGGGGTGCTTTCCTGCTTGCCGTTCTTGCGCAGCGCGTAGTTGGTGTGGGAGTCGACACCCATCGGGCCCGGCCGATAGAGCGCCAGCACCGCCGAGATGTCCTCGAAGTTGTCCGGACGCATGAGGCGCAGCAGGCCACGCATCGGTCCACCGTCGAGTTGGAAGACGCCCAGGGTGTTGCCGGTGCCGAGGAGTTGGTAGGACGCCTCATCGTCAAGGCCCAGGTCCTCCAGGACCAGTTCCTCATCGCGGTTCGCCTTGATGTTCCTGATCGCGTCGTCGAGGACCGTGAGGTTACGCAGCCCCAGGAAGTCCATCTTGATCAACCCGAGGTTTTCACAGGTCGGGTAGTCGAGCTGGGTGATCATGGCGCCGTCTGCGGGACGCTTGAGCATCGGGATGATGTCGACCAGCGGCTCGCTGGACATGATGACGCCGGCGGCGTGCACGCCCCACTGACGTTTAAGGCCCTCGATCCCGATGGCGGTGTCAACAACCTTCTTCACGTCGTTGTCGTTGTCGTAGAGGCCCCGGAACTCACCGCCT
>CBDTZB010000646.1:0-1855 GCA_965364795.1 uncultured Nocardioides sp. | reverse complement strand
AGCATCGGACTTTTAATCCGCTGGTTCCGGGTTCGAGTCCCGGGTGGCCCACCAAAGAGAAGTGTTGTCTCGCAAGGGCTCCGGGTACTCGCTGCTCGGGCAGGTCCCGGTGTATCGGGCCGGGTACGCGGCGGTTTGCCGCGATACACCCGGCGATACACCGCGCTGATACACCGGCCAGGAGTACGGTGGTCGTGTCGCTGGCGGTCGATGGCCCCGACGGCGACACATCCAGATCCGGTCTCGGGTTCTGGGCATTGGCCGTCCTCAGAAAACGACACGCCGCGTTCCCGCGGGTGTCCTTCGCAGAGGACCACGCCATGGCCGCAACGTTCGAGGATCGATTCGAGAGCCACGTAGATCGCGGGGGTGTTCACCACCTCTGGCTGGGTGCGATCAACCCGAGCCGTGGAACTGGCCGCCTGAAGGTCGACGGCCGTCAGGTGACCGCCCATCGTCACGCCTGGGAGCTTGCCAACGCACCCTTGGATCCCGGCCAGCGAGTGCTCGCCTGTCCCGATGAGCCCGCTTGCGTCCGCCTCGATCACCTTCGACTGGAAGAGAAGTCAGAGCAGCCGGACGGCCGACGGGCCGCTGCGCCCGAGGGACCTCCGCGACGCCGGACCCGAGGAGGTGGATCCATACGGCAGCGAGGACCGGGCCGATGGGAGATCTCGGTCACGACTGGAGCCGATGAGGCTGGTCGACCTGTTCGCTCCTTCCGAACCGTTCGGGGGACCGAGTCCGAGGCAACGAAGGCGCTGGCGCTGTTCGTCGCTGAGGTGACCGAGACCGGCCCGGTCGTCATCGACAGTGTCGCCGGTCATCTGACAGTCGACCGGCTGCTCGAGGAGTTCCTTCACCACCTCGAGGGCGACAAGGGCCGACAACCCGCCACCGTCCTCCGCTACGCCGGCCTCCAGCAGAACTGGATCCGCCCCCACCTCGGGGCCATGCGGGCCGACCGGATCCTGCCCAACGACATCGATTCGGTCCTCGGCCGTCTACGCCAGGCCGGGCAGAGCCAGTCCTCGATCCACCAGACCTTCACCCTTCTCAACGGTGCGTTCAGGTGGGCCAGACGCAATCGTCGAGTTCCGTCGAACCCTTGCGCCGAGGTCGAGGAGCCCCGCAGCTCGTCACCGGCCCGCGAGGTCCTCCCGCCGGAGCTGGAGACGATCCAGCGGCTCGTCGAAGCAGCGTTCGAGCTCGAGTTCGGTTTCGGTGTGGCCTGCTACCTCGCCGCGGTCACCGGGATGCGACGAGGCGAGATCTGCGGCCTGCGCTGGCCGCAGGTGCACCTCGACGAGGGGTACCTCGTCGTGACCGCCACCGTGGGCGACGTCGGCGGCAAGACCACCGTCAACGAGTTCACCAAGACCCGCAAGACACGGCGGGTCAGCATCGACCAGCGCTGCGCCGACCTCCTCCGGCAGCTAAGGACTGAAGCTGACAACAATGCCGCCACCGCCGACACGGCACTCGTCGTTGACAGTTTCGTGTTCACGCACTCAATCTCTGCTGATAGTCCGTTGCGTCCCGAGCTGTTCTCTCGTCGGATGGCGCGCCTGCGCCGGAGTCTCGGCATGGAACACGCCAACTTCGACACCACCATGCATTCCCTTCGCCACTGGACCCAGACCGCACTGAGCGAGGCTGGCTACAACTCCCGCCAGGTCGCCCTACGAGGCGGCCACAGCGAGCAGCTGATGAACCGCGTGTACGTCCACCGCACCAACACCGCCGAGCGCCAGATGACCGACTACCTCGGCGACCTGCTCAACCCCACCGAGTGACCCGCGCTGTCGTGACGGTCACGGCAGGACTCACCTCAGTCCCAAGGTCCCGCCCACCA